>NZ_VPEG01000083.1:0-4354 GCF_013417275.1 Acinetobacter sp. YH16038
TGACATCTTACCCGCTGCCTCACCAGTTCGAGTGTTATTTTTATTATCATATGCAACCTCTCGAACAGCCAACAATTGAGTATCTGCATTTTGGGTCAACGATATATCCAATGGAATAATTATGTCTTTGAAGTCTCCATTTTTATAATCATAATCAGTCAATTTTTCATAAACTAACGACGCTGGTTCATTTGGATCTAACCGTTGCTTAGCAACAAAAGCCTTATCATATTGTGATTTATAAGCTTGATTTACTAACGCGTTAGCTTCTACTGATTTACACTCAATCGGAATATCATTAGCTAATGATATGATTGGATAACAGATTGTTATTAGAGTAATTGTAGAAAAAATAAGGTGATTTTTAGGCATAACAAACCTCAAAAAAGGAATAAATAATGGATAAGATCATTTCATACTGGAAAGAATATAACATTGCACATTATGATGAAAAGAAAAGATTTTACGTGATATACGGTAAGTATAACCACTTAAATAACGAAGAAGAATCAAGAAAATGCCTAGGTCTTCATTGGGAGGACTACCCAAAGTCTAGATCTGTTTTAGCCCCTATGGTTGTAACAGCAGAAATAAAGAACTCAATTCTGGCTGGATTATTAAAAGATGGATTAGATAAAAAAAATAAAGTAGACCTTGAGAAAATACTTAAAGCTATCGAATACTTTAAAGACGAGGATTTGAAAGATAGCTATTAAGCTCAACGCTGAGAGCTGACAAAACTTGTTTTTGTTAGTTTGAAGCGTTCAAAAAGGTTTGCTTTGCTAACGCCCAAAAAACCACCCCTTTGGGGCTGTTATCTGATATGGTTAAGGCAATCACTTGACAAACTTTTTTGATGTATTAAAACATAAGAAAACAGAAACCCTATTGCTTTGAGTTTGGCGACCGTAGCAACAGGGTTTCAGAGAAAAAGGACTGCTTTATGTTTAACAACGATAATAGACAAAATTTTATAAGTCAAATGCCAATGAAGCCCTACTGTTCTGACGATTTAAGTAATGGGTTAAGAATTAGAAAAAAAGAAAAAGCGCTAGAAATGCTTTACATACAAGCTAATCAACCAGCTATACAAACTTGCTTGCTATTCGATCTAGATGAAGAAAATTGTTTTTATAAATTTGAAGAAGTTAACTTGCCTGTTCCTCACTTTATAACGAAAAGCCCCAAATCTGGCAGGTGTCATTATGGTTATATTTTGAAGAACGGGGTTTGTAAAACACAACAAGCAAAATTAAAACCGTTACGCTATGCCTCCGCAGTAGAAAACAGCATAGCAAACAGATTAGGTTCAGACCCTAACTATGTAGGGCTTATTACTAAAAACCCGTTAAATAGTCATTGGTCGCCTTGGTGGTCTGGTGCTGAATTGTATGATCTCGATTATCTCGCTGATTTTGTCGATTTAAATCAACCTAAAAGCGTTAAAGCTGAAAATTACGGATTAGGTCGCAATGTTAACCTTTTTGATGATCTGCGAGCTTGGTCTTATAAACGAGTTTTAGGGTTTAAATCTTCATCATCATTTGAACAATGGATGAAAGAAGTTGAGAGACAAGCGATCAACCTCAACGCTGTTTGTAATCAGCAAAACCCTTTGCCATTCAATGAAATAAAAGCGACAGCCCGAAGTATAGGCAAATGGACATGGAAAAATTTTGACGTTGCTAAGTTTTCAGAGATACAAAGCGCAAGGGGAAAAAAGAATCTAGGAAAGAAAAAAAATAACTATAAAAAACAAAGCGAAATATTGAATATGCTTGATTTTTTAGGAGGTAAAAAATGAGAGTAAACAGAGACGGATTAACACAAAAAGAGTTAGCAAAAAAATTTAATGTCTCAATAACAACAGTAATAAAATACACTGCTATAGACAGAGAAGATTACGAGAAAGAGGCATTAAATCGTCGCAAAACAGCGTATGAGCTACGAGAGAAGGGGCTGAGTTGGAAAGAGGTAGCGGAAGCTATGCAATGCTCTTATAACGCTGTAACGTCTCTAGCGAAGCGATACAAGCAACAAGATCTAAAAGAGAGCGTTTAGCTCTCTTTTGTTATGTGGTTCTTATAATAACTAAATAAAAAACTAAGCGTTTTTTTCATGTCTTGAATATCAGATTTTAAATCTTCGTCGTCTTTCAATTTTGTTTTGTTGCCCTTGCGTTTCTTCTTGTTTTTTAAAGAATTTTGAGACTTTTTGAGTGATGCTTTTTTTGAGTTCTTGAGTTCGTTTAAATCGCTCGATATTGTCAAAAAATAATCTAAAAAATCTGTCAACATATCTGTTTGATAGTCTAATTCTTCTTCTAATTCTTTTAGATTTCTCATTAATATATTGTTGTTCTCTACTTCTATCTTCGAATTTCGAATAAATAGATTGTTGTTCTTGATTAATGTTTTCAATTTCGCTTCCAATGCTTCTAATTCTTTGTTCTCTTGTTCTTTCTTCTGTTTTATCGCTTCTATTATTCTGCTCATTGTTTAAATTCTCTTTATTAAAATCATTATTAAAATTAAGAAAAATAAATTCATTCCTAATAAGGCTATTATTATTACTTGATATTTCAGATCTAACATCCTGAATGTCATTTGTTCTCTTATTGTTTTGTTCATTGCTATTCTTATTTTCGTTCTGTGTTCTTTTAAAGCGTTTTTTATTTCTACTTGTTCTTTTGCTAAGCTCTGCGTCAAAAACGCTCGTGTGCTCTCTGAGTGCGTTTTTAACGTACTCTCGATCTGCTCTGTGATCGATTCTTGATTCTTCGTTATAAGTTTTGTAATCTCTGCTCTGTTCATAGATATCTCCTTTTAACCTTACAGGCTTATCTTCTTCGCTAAATTTAATAGATATATAATTATCACCTGTACGATTTATAATTATATTTTTCTCTTTAGTTAAAAAATCAATTAATTCTTTTCTGTTGTTTATTTCTTCGATTGATATTTTCGCTATTATTTCTTCCTGTAATTTATTTACTATATCTTTTTTGTGTTTTGGTATTTTATTATTTAAAGTATTAATTAGCTTATTTCTTTCTTTGTGATTTTCTACGTCTATAACTGAGCTAATATTATTCTCATAATTAACAACTTCACAAAATGCGTTAAATAGTTTTTTATCTGCATAGTGATAGTATGTTTTGTATGCTCTTTTATCTGCTAATGCGTTGAATGTAAGATAATTAAGTTCTAGTCGCCCTTTATCTTGATGCTGCACCCAAAGGACCGGGGGACGGTTCTCAGGTGCGATTTCTGCGAACATCATTTCTTCAAATTCTGACATGATTTTATTTTTTAAATCTTCGTCGATGTCTTTTTCTTCAAACGAAAGAACGCCCGCTGTGTATGGGTGAGAGAAGTTTTTTGATTGAATATATTCGTTAAAGTTTAAAATATCTTTCTCTGTTGTTGTAGATAAAACTTTTATATATTGTTGTTCTTCTATTTTGTCTTTACGCAATAAATAAGATAATGAGTTTTTAACGTTTCTCTGTTTGTTTTTACCTCCTATCTGTTTGTGTATCATTATAAACCTCTTTTATTTTTTCTATATCCTCTGTTAGTTCTTCAAACAAATAAGCGAATTGCTCACCGTTGGCGCTGTTAATAAAAAAATCAATATTAGCATTAATTTTTTTAGCGATTTGATTAATGTTATTAGATATATTATTTAATAGAAATAGATATTCTTTATTTCCGTTATTTTTTATTTTATTTTTTAATATTGCAGATTTATTTAAAAGTAACGCTCTTATAGCTGCTGCTCTTTTTAAATCTAATTTTTCAGCTAACAATTCAACTTCTGTTAATTCTTCGTCACTTAAACATAAAGAAATAAAATTTTTACGTTGATAGCGATCTTTATATGTTTTTTTATCTTCAATGAGAATTTTTAAATTGCTCAAATTTGCCATGTTTTTTTCCTTGTGTTTTATGTTTTGACCTTCAGGGGATTGAAGGGGCGAAGCCCCTCACAAGTAACGTAATACGAAGTATTGCGCTAACTTGCTATCTAAGGTATCCCTTACTTAAGAAATAAGATATTTTGCTTTATTGTCAATACATAAACCCCAAAATCAAAACCGATCTTGAGGTCTTTTTTCTTCTAGTTCGCTCCGCTCACTGCTACGCACTTAATTATAATCCATAGACAACTATCTGATTGTTACCAGAATAATCCTTATCCAATATATATTTAATATTAAATGTTCCTATTTCTTTATTTTTAAACTGATTTGTAAAATCTCTAAACTCTATATCGTTAGGAATTAATTCCTGATAATTTTCGATTAATACACCACTTATTGAAATCTTAACCGCTGCCTCACAAGTTCTAG
>NZ_VPEG01000084.1:0-4310 GCF_013417275.1 Acinetobacter sp. YH16038
CAGCAGGGGTGTCATCGGGTCGTCATCCACCGCATCCGAGGCCAGATAGCTGTTTTCGACATCCCGTTCCAGCAGGCCTTGCCGTTCCAGATAGCGACCCACCCGGTGGGCGATGGTGTGCGTCAGCTGGGTGAGCTCTGGGCTGGTCGGCGCCTTGACCCAGCGGAAACGCGCTGAGCCGTGGGATTGCTCGACATACACACCGTCGAGAAACAGCATGTGGAAGTGAACATTCAGATTGAGCGCCGATCCAAAACGCTGGATCAGGGTGACCGCGCCCGTCTTGGCCACTTGGTGGGTATGGCCCGCTTTCTTGACCAGGTGCGTGGCAATGACGCGGTAAACGATGCCCAGCACCCACCCCATGATCTCGGGCCGGCTGGCAAACAGGAAACGCAGCTGAAACGGGAAACTCAACACCCACTGACGCATGGGTTGTTCAGGCAGTACTTCATCAACCAGCAAGGCGGCACTTTCGGCCATCCGCCGCGCCCCACAGCTCGGGCAGAAACCGCGACGCTTACAGCTGAAAGCGACCAGGTGCTCGGCGTGGCAAGACTCGCAGCGAACCCGTAGAAAGCCATGCTCCAGCCGCCCGCATTGGAGAAATTCTTCAAATTCCCGTTGCACATAGCCCGGCAATTCCTTTCCCTGCTCTGCCATAAGCGCAGCGAATGCCGGGTAATACTCGTCAACGATCTGATAGAGAAGGGTTTGCTCGGGTCGGTGGCTCTGGTAACGACCAGTATCCCGATCCCGGCTGGCCGTCCTGGCCGCCACATGAGGCATGTTCCGCGTCCTTGCAATACTGTGTTTACATACAGTCTATCGCTTAGCGGAAAGTTCTTTTACCCTCAGCCGAAATGCCTGCCGTTGCTAGACATTGCCAGCCAGTGCCCGTCACTCCCACTCGATTGTAAACAAGCACACAAAACCCTTTAGTGACAACAATTTGCAAGAACTATCAGGCTCAGTGCCATGAAAAATACCATGACCAGATCATGAGGTTGAACACGGCTTGCGCCGGCAGCGTTCACGCTCCTGGTCGGCGATCTCGCCCGGCTGCAATGCTAGCTCAGCATCGGTCATGCGCTCCAGCACGTCGCGTAGGCGGATGGTGCAAGGAATGGGCGGCAGCTCGAACTCATAGCCGCCGGCGATCATTTCGGCCGCAATCTCCTCGGTGATGAAAAACGGCTCGTCGTCTTGGTTCGGCTTCTTCATGCCCTTTCCTCCTGGCGCTCATCCTGGCCGACAGCGGCCAGGGCATCGGCTTCCGTCAATGCGTCCTCCACGAACGCGCCGTGCTGCTTCGCTTCGGCCTGGCTGACCTCGGCCCATATCCGTTTCACCTGGGCCGCACTGTACCCGGCCAGCTCGGCGGTCTTGTTGATGCTGTAGCCGGACTTGCGCAGCGCGACAACTTGGGCGCGGCGCTTCGGATCAGCACGGCGGCCCTTGTACCGCCCGGCCTGGCGGGCCAACTCAATGCCTTGGCGCTGGCGTTCGCGCCTGTCCTCGTAGTCGTCGCGGGCCATCTGCAAGGCCAGGCGAAAAAGCATGATCTGCACGGCTTCCAGCACGATCTTGGCGACGCCCTGGGCCTCGGCCGCCAGGTCGGATAGATCGACCACGCCAGGGACGGCCAGGCGTGCGCCTTTGGCCTGTATCGAGGCCACCAGGCGCTCGGCCTCGGGCAAAGGTAGGCGGCTGATGCGGTCGATCTTCTCGGCAATGACCACCTCGCCGGGCTGTAGGTCGCCGATCATGCGCAGCAGCTCAGGCCGGTCGGCGCGTGCGCCGGATGCCTTCTCACGGTAGATGCCGGCGACGTAGTAGCCGGCGGCCTTCGCGGCCGTAGTGATCGCCTCTTGGCGTTCCAAGTCCTGCGCGTCGGTGCTGACGCGCAGATAGACCCGCGCCACCATCGGCGCGGCTACTGGCTTCGTCCTGCGCATACTTGCGGGCTCCTTTGGGCATACTCAAATGCACCCATCTTAAACTGGCAGCTAATGTACAAAAGTTGATAGAAGCACACAAGTTCAATTTTGCACTTCTGCCCCACTATTGCAAAACTGCTTGTTAGTAGCCGTTTTTTCTTACTGTTTATAGATTCAATAATTTTTGAAACGAAAAATTGGGACTAAACATTTCGGTTTCGTTTTCTGTCGATTCGTCCTGCGTATCTTTTGCATAAACAAACATTTGTTGTTCGTAGTTTTCGATGGCATTTTCAATACTTGTAAATTCTCCGTTTGTAAGGTTTTCAGACAATATCAAAGCATCCAATAATCCCGTATTTACACCCTGTCCTGCAAAAGGCGACATCAAATGAGCAGCATCGCCAATCATTGTTATGGGTAATGGACGGTTACTTTTCCAATCATTGTTCAAAGGAAATTTCCTTGTGGGCAAGCATTGAAATGTTGATACCGAACGTATTAATTGTTTGTAAACTTCACTCCATTTGGAAAATCTTTTCAATAAAAAATCGGCAACGCTGTTTCTGTCCTGAAAATCTAAGGGAATTTTATTTTTCCATTCATCGGGCGTTTTAAAACTAATTCCTAAATACAATGCACCATTATTATTGGGATTGGCAAACAATAAAATGCCCTGATGTCCCGCCATTAATCGGTTGCCGTTGCATAGCTGAAAAAATCCGGGACAGTTTATTTCCGGTTGAAGAATATCAGCTTGGATGTTGAAAGTACCGGTTTCTTCAACTTGCGTGTCGGTAACAAAGCTCCTTATTTTCGACATTCCACCATTGGCAAGAATAACCAAATCTGCTGTTTCACTCGGTTTATTCTCAAAAGTTAGTGTCCACTTCTTCTTACCAGGTTCAAGCATAACAAGTTTTCTATCCCAAATAACCGTGTCGTTTTCTAAACTATTCAACAAGATAGCCCTTAAGTCATTTCTGTTTATTTCAGGATTGTCAAATCGATTTTCGGGCTTTACATTTTTTGTGGATAAAATATTGCCTTTTTCATCAGCAATATTTACACCCATTGGTAAGGCTAAGTCATAATAAGTTTGTAACAATCCCGCTTTTTTCATTGCTTCCTGACCTGAACCTTTGTGTAGGTCAAGGGTTCCACCAAAAATTCTTGCCTCTCGGTCGTTGTCTCTTTCGTAAACTGAAACGTCTATGCCGTTTTGCTGTAATAATTTTGCCATAGTCAGTCCAACGGGTCCACCACCAATTATTGCAACGTTCTTATCACTAAGTAAATTCATTTGTTTGTCCGTATCTATTCGCATTGTCATTCAAAAATGGCACATAACAAGTGGCTATACGCCAAATGGCGTATATATCCACTATATCTTATTTTGCTAAACCTTTCATTATCAGTGACAAATCCGTTTTCAACCGTTTACCGTTCGTTTCTACTCTCTCAAAAGGATTTATATTCATAGTGCTTTTTGTTAAGTTTTGCTCAAATATACAAATCCTTTCTATATATCTAACAAATCCATCGGACTTTTTAATTGTTCCATTCCCTTGGTGGTAATATGTGTATAAACCTCAGTTGTTTTACTGCTTGAATGACCTAACAACGATTGAATATAACGTAAACTCGTACCATTCTCAAGCAAATGCGTTGCAAAGCTATGTCGTAAGGTATGTACAGTAACTTCCTTTTGAATCTTTGCTTTTAAAACAGCTGCTTTAAAAATGTTTTGAATACTTCGGCTTGAGTATGCGCCACCTTTTTGACCTTCAAATAAATAATCTTTTGGTTTATATTCCATAAAGTATGTTCTTAAAATAATTAATGTTTTCTCAGATAAAATGGTATAACGATCTCTTTTTCCTTTTGACTGTTCTATACGAATTTGCATACGCTTGGAGTCAATGTCTTTTATTTTCAGGTTTATACATTCAGAAATGCGCAAACCTGCCGAATAAATAGTCATCAGAATAGCCTTGTGTTTCACGTTTTCAATAGCGCGTAGTACCCGAATGGTTTCTTCTTCACTCATCACAACAGGAAGTGTTTTTTCTTTTTTTGGTCTTTCGATGAAATATGTTTTCCGTTGTCCACCCAAAACACGTTCGTAATAAAACTTAATCGCATTGATTGCCTGGTTTTGATAAGATATTGAAACTTTTCGCTCCATAACCAAATGTCGGAGAAATGATTGTATATGTCCTTCATTCAATCGATCGACGTATAGGAAGAATAAACGCCCTTTTCACCCAAGTCCAACAGCTTTGGACCGCAGTTGACTCTTTCGACACCCCTGCGATGCAACCCAATCCGGCTGACGGGGAGCCAGCAACGCTGAAAATTTACCCTCCT
>NZ_VPEG01000009.1:0-124561 GCF_013417275.1 Acinetobacter sp. YH16038
GAGAATTGAGACATCAATATGGCAATAAACTGATCCCACCGGGAAGCCGCTCTAAATTTCTGTCCAACATGGTGTACTTTAGCAAGTTGTTCAAAATCCTGTCGCACAACAGGTTTAATTAGCTCATGAAATACGGTATTCTGATGGGACAAAACCTGAATCCTGGTCGTTAAAGTGTTTGTTTGCACTCATATTTTAACTGTTAGGACTCAGGTTTTTTTATTTAAAGCAAACTATGGGATAGCAGTGATCTTTCGATTCCTTTTTTTATTGCTGAGCAGTTTAGCGCTGCTGGATGACTTTTTTACTTTTCAGCTCTTCCATTTCAGCAGGGCTTAAATACTGGCTCAAGATGGCGTCGGTATCTTCACCCAGACACGGTGGTGCTTTTTTATATTCTACCGGGGTCTTGGAAAGTTTAATCGGCGAACCAATCGAGGTGTAATCGTCACGTAGAGTATGCGGCATCTGAATGACCATTTCACGCGCCAGAACCTGTTCTTCTTCCAAAGCCTGTTTCAGGTTATTGATCATGCCCACTGGGACTTTGACTGCATGAATCAGATCTACCCAGTGTTTTGCCGGTTGAGAATAGAAATGCGCCTGCAGAAGGGTGGTCAGTTCTTCACGATGTGTAACCCGGCCTGAATTTTTCAAGAAACGCGGATCTTCTGCCACTTTGGTCAAACCCACGGCCTGACACAGCGCTTGAAATTGCAGGTCATTCCCACAAGCAATAATGAATTCACCTTCCTGTGCTTTAAACACCTGATAAGGCACAATATTGGCATGGGCATTTCCGAAGCGGCCAGGGACTTTACCTGAGGTCAGATAATTCATGGCTAGAACAGAGAGGGAAGCGACCTGGGTATCCAGCAGTGCCATATCAATATGCTGACCTTCACCAGTTTTTTCACGGGACAATAAAGCAGCTTGAATCGCAATTGCAGCATATAAGCCAGTGGTCAGATCAGCAAAGGCTAGACCTGCTTTTTGCGGACCACCCCCTGGAAGGTCATCACGTTCACCCGTAACACTCATCATACCGCCCATACCCTGAACAATGAAGTCATAGCCTGGTTCTTGCGCACGCGGGCCATTCTGGCCAAAGCCGGTAATTGAACAGTACACCAGACGCGGATTTATCTGGCTCAGACTTTCATAATCCAGACCATATCTTTTCAACGAACCCGCTTTATAGTTCTCAATCACTACATCACTCTGTTCTGCGAGTTTCTTGATAATGCGTTGACCTTCCGGAGTAGATAAATCTACGGCAACTGAATGTTTACCGCGATTGGCTGAAAGATAGTAAGCCGATTCATGGGTATCTTCCTGCTGATTATTTTTAAGCCAAGGTGGTCCCCAGATGCGTGTGTCATCTCCATGATCAGGCTTTTCAATTTTAATCACTTCCGCACCTAAGTCCGCCAGAATCTGGCTACACCAAGGACCAGCCAAAATCCGGCTTAAATCCAGTACACGAAAGCCTGTTAAAGCACCCATCGTTACGCTCCTTGTTCGATGTTATTTAGATTACATGTCATTTTAATAATCGCTTTAAAGCTATATGAAAATGGAAAAACAATCAACTTTACGATACTTAATTTCGTCTAACAAAATAAAACATCTAAAATGATTGAAAAATCATCCTAACTTCTTTAGCCTGATGACGAGAATAAATACGATTCAAAAATAACAGGAAAGGGAAAAGTCTCGGGAATGAGACTATAAGAACAGGAGTAAGTACTGTGCTTTGAAAACGGATCGCGCTTAAAGCGCATGCATACAGAAGTGTGCATACACAAGATCAGAATGAAAAAACCTAAGGATAGGAATAGAGATTTAAATATGACGGAATTAGTAAGAGAACAAGTTTTAGAAAGAGAACTCGCAAAGATAAAACCCACTACCAAACGAACCCAGCAGATTGCCTTTGTATTTGCCTTTTTGGCACTCTTGGTCGATGGCGCGGACATGCTACTGCTATCCTTCAGCTTAAACAGCCTGAAAGCAGAATTTGGTTTAAGTAATTTACAAGCCGGTACCTTGGGCAGTTTTACACTGGCGGGTATGGCGATTGGCGGATTTATTGGTGGATGGGCTTGTGACCGTTTAGGCCGAGTACGTACAGTCGTTATTTCAATTCTGATCTTTTCAGTATTAACTGCAGCCTTGGGCTTTACCCAAAACTATGAACAGTTCGCGGTACTACGTTTCCTGTCTGCGTTTGGGATCGGGTCTTTATATATTGCAGCCAGTACCCTGATGGCTGAATATGTACCAACCAAATACCGGACTACAATTTTAGGTACTTTACAGGCAGGTTGGACGGTTGGCTATATTGTAGCTACTGTATTGGCAGGTTGGATTATTCCTGAATATGGCTGGCGTACACTTTTTTTTGTCGCGATTATCCCATCCGTCATGGCGATTTTTATCCAGAAACTGGTTCCTGAACCAGAATCGTGGCAGCGTGCAAGATTACTGCGTTTATATGCACCCGCTGAAGAAACCACCAAACAGCCTGTTAAGAAAAGTACTGTCAAAGAAATCTTTGCGGATCCTGCGAATCGCAAGATGTTTATTTTATGGATTTTCACGGCTGGGTTTCTGCAGTTTGGCTATTACGGTGTAAATAACTGGATGCCTGCTTATCTAGAATCTGAATTACACATGAACTTTAAATCAATGGCGGGTTATATGATCGGAACCTATATCGCCATGATTTTTGGTAAAGTTCTGGCCGGATTTGCTGCAGACCGTTTAGGTCGACGCGCCGTTTTCTCGTTTGGTGCGATTGGTACGGCGATTTTCTTACCTGTAATTGTACTGTTCAACACCCCCGATAATATTGCCTATCTACTGATTTTCTTCGGCTTCCTCTATGGTATTCCGTATGCGATTAATGCCACTTATATGACTGAAAGCTTTGCGACATCGATCCGCGGTACTGCGGTCGGTGGTGCTTATAATGCAGGGCGTATCGGCGCCATGTTTGCACCTGCGATTATTGGTGCAGCAGCCAGCGGAGGTTCAATTGGCTTGGGCTTCCTGATTATGGGCGGTGCTTATTTCTTATGTGGTGCAGTGTCTGGGATCTTTATCAAAGATCGTCAATACGACCCACAAAAAGCATAATGATCTTTTAAACAATTATATTAAAAATGAGCCTCATAAGGGCTCATTTTTTTATCTGTTTAATTTAAAAATAGAATTTTTATTTTTTATTGGTCCGACTCTTTTTGCAGATGAATACTTTTCAGACCATCATTTACTTTATTGAGTAAATGAATCAGGGTAATCACATCATCAAAAGCCAGTTTATTTAAGGCTTGTCCATAAAACTCAAAAAAATCATCCTGCAGGCTATCCCAGGTCTGAAAACCTTCAGTGGTGAGTGCAACAATTTTGGCACGTCGATCCTGCTCATTGATCACTCGCTCTACCAGTCCATCACGTTCCAGTCTTTTTAATACGGCATCCAGATTTTGTCGGCTTACCCCCAGATATTCGGTCAGATCTGAAAAAGACATACCAGATTTAACTTTAGGACGAGACAGGGCACCCAGCACCGCCCAATGCACGGGAGATATTTTTAGCTCATTTAAGCATTTTCGATCCAGACTATTTCCCACCTGAAACAGACGGAAAAACAGCCGGTTATGAGCGGAATATAAGGATTGATCATATTTTTTTGACAAAGTATCACTCACTATATGCAACATCCTCAAAACTGAAATAGCCAAACGGCGCAAAGTATAACCTATCGCTTTTTCGCATAAATCAGTTTCTTTTATAATTTGTTTTAAAAATCATAGTGTTTTAGCAGAAATCTGCATCTTTAAATCCTGAACTAAGCGATTAAATCATTTAAAAATATCTTTCTTGATATTCACAGTTTCAGTTTGTTCTCTAGCTGAATATCAAGACAGTCATCTAGCAATCTAAAGAAATAAAACATCCTTCATGAAACAGAAACAGCTTAGTAATAAGCTGGGACTAGATATGGGTTACTCTAAAGATAAAAGTCAATATAGGTCAATACATTGAATAAATAAAATTATTAACTAATTGTTATTTAAATATTTATAAAAATATAAATATTATTTTATGTAAATATATTGACATAAATTCAATCTCTTTCTATTTTAGATAAAACACACCGAATTAGAACAACAGCTGATTAAATTCGACAACAAATAGCGTAGGGATAAAGCAATGAAAGGTTTAAAAGACAAGGTCATGATTGTGACAGGCGGTGCAGGCGGAATTGGTTCCGCAACCTGCCGACGTCTGGCTGAAGAAGGTGCAAAAGTTGCCATTTTTGATATGAATCTGGAAGCTGCCGAGAAGCTGGCAAATGAAATTAATCAATACGGTCAGGCGTTAGCAATTCAGTGTGATATTACCCAAAGTGACGTCGTTGAACAGGCAGTCCAAAAAACGGAAGCCGAACTGGGCCCGATCGATGGACTGGTGAATAATGCCGGTTGGGACATTTTTAAACCCTTCATTAAAAGCACCCCAGACGAATGGCAGAAACTGATCCAGATCAATCTGGTCGGTATGCTGAATATGCACTTTGCTGTGCTGAAAGGCATGGTCGAACGTAATTCCGGCAGTATCGTTAATATTGCCTCAGATGCAGCCCGTGTCGGTTCTTCGGGCGAAGCAGTCTATGCTGCCTGTAAGGGAGGATTGCTATCTTTCTCCAAAACTCTGGCACGCGAACATTCACGCCATAACATCAAAATTAATGTGATTTGCCCAGGACCAACTGATACCGCTTTACTTGCAGGCGTGACTGAAGGTGCATCAAATCCAGAAAAATTACGTGAAGCCTTTGTTCGTGCCATTCCACTGGGCCGTTTGGGTCAGCCGGATGATTTAGCTTCTGCGATTGCTTTTTTCTTAAGTGAAGATGCCAGCTTTATTACCGGACAGGTCCTTAGTGTCTCTGGCGGTTTGACCATGAATGGTTAAAGCATCAAATTAATTAACACTAAATTAGACAGATAAAACAGTACAGGACGTAATGAACATGAATTTTGAAGATATCTTATATGAAGTAAAAAACGGTGTAGCCTGGATCACGATTAACCGTCCAGAAAAAATGAATGCCTTTCGTGGTACGACCTGTGATGAACTGATCAAGGCTTTAAATAAGGCAGGCTATGACCGTAACGTTGGGGCGATTGTATTGGCTGGTGCGGGTGAAAAAGCGTTTTGTACCGGTGGTGATCAGTCTGCGCATGATGGCAATTATGACGGTCGCGGTACCATTGGTTTACCGATGGAAGAATTGCATACCGCCATTCGTGATGTTCCAAAACCGGTAATTGCGCGCGTACAAGGTTATGCTATTGGGGGTGGTAATGTACTGGCCACCATTTGTGATCTGACGATCTGTTCAGACAAAGCTATTTTCGGTCAGGTCGGACCAAAGATGGGTTCAGTTGATCCAGGTTATGGCACGGCATTTTTAGCGCGCGTCGTGGGTGAGAAGAAAGCCCGTGAAATCTGGTATATGTGCCGCCGTTATTCTGGTCAGGAAGCGGTTGAAATTGGCTTGGCCAATAAATGTGTGCCGGCAGATCAACTTGATGCAGAAGTTCAGGCATGGGGCGAAGAAATCTGTCAGCGTAGTCCGACCGCAATCGCGATTGCCAAACGCAGTTTCAATATGGATACCGCACATCAGGCAGGGATCGCTGGCATGGGTATGTATGCGCTAAAACTTTATTACGATACTGAAGAGTCTCGTGAAGGCGTGAATGCATTGAAGGAAAAACGTCAGCCTGAATTCCGTAAATATGCCAAATAAGGAGACTCATTAATGAAAAAGAATCCTTATATCACCGAAGATCTAGAATTTTTAGCTGAAACGGCAGAAAAGTTTGCCCAGAAATATGTGGCTCCGGGATTTCTGGAGCGCGACCAAAGCCGAGTCTTTGATCGTGATTTGGTGAAAAAGATGGGTGAAATGGGCTTTATTGCACCAGAACTGCCGGAACAATACGGCGGTCAGGGCATGGGCCGACTGGCGGCAGGGATTATCCATGAAGCCATTGCCAAAGCAGACTTAAGTTTTTCCTATATCAACTTGCTGGCTTCTTTAAATGGTCAGATTCTGGCAGAACATGGACAGCCTGAAGTGGTGGAACCATGGTTAAAAAAACTGACCGCTGGTGAAGCGATTTTCTCAATTGCGCTGACCGAACCGCGTGGTGGTTCAGATGCTGCCAACTTACGTTTAAAGATTGAACGTGATGGCGATGAATATGTCATTAACGGTGAAAAGACTTCGATTTCAGCAGCCGATCAGGCAGATGCTTCAGTGGTTTTCGGCCGCACTGGTTCAAATGAAAGTGGCGCACATGGCGTAACCGCCTTACTGGTACCAATGAATTTACCAGGCATTAGCACGACACGTTTTGATTGTCATGGCCAGCGTGCGATTGGTCGCGGTTCGATCTTCTTTGACAACGTCCGTGTACCGGTAAATCATCGTCTGGGCGATGAAAATAAAGGTTTCGTTCAGGTTATGCAGGGCTTTGATTTCTCGCGTGCCCTGATTGGTTTGCAAGTTTTGGCGGTTGCACGCGTTAGTCTGGATGAGGCTTGGGAATATGCTGCGCAACGTGAAGCTTTTGGTCAGCCACTTACCGCTTTCCAGGGTGTTTCCCATCCGTTAGCAGAATATGAAACGCAGGTTGAAGCTGCGCGCTTACTTTGTCTGCAAACATTATGGTTGAAAGACAACCATCTGCCACATACCTCTGAAGCAGGCATGTGTAAATGGTGGGGGCCGAAACTGGCCTATGATGTGATTCATCAATGCCTGCTGACTTTTGGTCATGCCGGTTATGATCGTGGTGTGATGGAACAGCGCATGCGTGATGTACTGGGCTTCCAGATTGGCGATGGCACAGCACAGATCATGAAAACAATTATCGCTCGGCATAAGGCAGGACGTAAGGCTGTACCAGCTTAAGGAAAGTATGCCCCCGCCAAAATAAGACTATTATAAAAAATGAGGAATAAGCGAATGGATTTCGATGCGGTTCTGATCCCGACAAGAAAAGAGGCCATGCTCAAACAGGGACACTGGCTCAATCAAACAATTCTCGATTTTTTACGCAGTGCGGTAGAAAAAAATCCGGACAAAACAGCTTTAGTGAGTTTTAAGGTCGAGAATCAAACTGAACAGACCTTCAGCTACCAGCAGATTTGGGACATGACCAATAAAATTGCGCTGGGCTTGAAACAGTTGGGTGTCGAGAAAAATGATGTGGTGTCTTGCCAGTTACCGAACTGGTGGGAATTTACCTTGCTTTATCTGGCTTGTAGTCGTATCGGCGCCGTATTGAATCCACTCATGCCGATATTCCGTGAACGTGAGCTGGAATTCATGCTCAAGCATGGTGAATCCAAAGTTTTTGTTGTGCCTAAAACTTTCCGCAATTTTAGCCATGAACAGTTGGCCAATCAGCTGCAAAGCAAGCTGGACACCCTGAAACATGTCGTTGTAGTGAATGGGGATGGCGAGAATAATTTTGATCGCCTGTTGCTCAATCATGGTCTGGAACAGAATGTTGCAGCCGTTGCTGCACTAGATGGACTTGAATCCGGCCCGGATGATATTACCCAACTGATCTTTACCTCGGGCACCACAGGTGAACCGAAAGGCGTGATGCATACGGCCAATACCTTGTTTTCCAATATTGTGCCTTATGCAGAGCGACTGCATTTAACTGAAAATGATGTGGTGTTGATGGCTTCACCGATGGCACACCAGACCGGTTTTATGTATGGCCTGATGATGCCGATTCAGCTCAATACCAAAGTGGTGTTACAGGATGTCTGGGATGTATCCAAAGCAGTCGATCTGATTCATCAGCATCAGGTGAATTTCACCATGGCTTCAACACCATTCCTGAATGACCTATCCAATACTGTGGCTGAACAGCATGACAAAGTCGACTCACTGAAAATTTTCCTTTGTGCCGGTGCGCCAATTCCTGGACCACTGGTACAAAAAGCTCGGGAGATTTTAGGGGTCAAAGTGATTTCAGCTTGGGGGATGACCGAATGTGGCGCGGTCACTACTACCTGTCCAGAAGATGACGATGAACGTTCTTTTAATACTGATGGCATCGCCTTGCCGGGTGTAGATGTCAAAATTGTCGATAAAACAGGGAAGACTAAGCCGGTGAATGAGTCTGGCCGCTTGATGATTCGCGCTTGTTCTGGATTCGGTGGCTACCTCAAACGTGCTCATTTAAATGATACCGATGCAGATGGCTGGTTTGATACGGGCGATATCGCCTATCAAGATGAGAAAGGTTATATTCGGATTTGTGGCCGTAAAAAGGATGTAATCATTCGTGGCGGTGAAAATATTCCGGTCGCAGAAATTGAATCACTTTTATATAAACATCCCAATGTGGCGGTGGTCGCTTTAGTGGCTTATGCAGATGAACGGCTGGGTGAGCGTGCCTGTGCGATTATCAAGTTGAAAGATCCGACACAGTCTTTAAGTTTTAATGAGCTGGTGGATTTCCTGAAAACCCATAATCTGGCAGTGCAATATATTCCAGAACGTTTGGAAATTTGGGATGAGATTCCGATGACACCATCTGGGAAAATCCAGAAATTTAAACTCAGAGAGTTACTGGCCCAGCATATTGCATCAACAGCAGCAGTAGCGAATTAGAATCTCGGCATAAAACTAATAAAAACCCTGATGTGACATGACATCAGGGTTTTTAACCAGCAAATAAGTAACTGGCCTACAATGACTTATATCTGGATGAAATCTTATTTTAATAACTTTAATAGGGCCTCAGCCGTTGCAGCAGAAGATGCCGGATTTTGTCCGGTAATTAACAGGCCATCTTGCTGTACATACACCTGCCAGTCCTCAGCCTTGGAATACTGTCCGCCTTTTTCTTTCAGTGTATCTTCAACTAAAAAAGGCACAATATCAGTCAGGCCAACACCATCTTCTTCAGTGTTACTAAAACCAGTTACCGACTTACCTTCAACGATAGGTCGGCCTTCTGCATTCTTAACATCGCGAAGTACACCCGGTGCATGACAGACAAGTGCCACAGGTTTATTGACCTGTAGAGTCTGTTCAATTAAGGAAATAGAATTCTGGTCATTGGCCAGATCCCATAACGGTCCATGACCGCCCGGATAAAAGACCGCATCAAAATTCTGATTCAGCACATCACTTAATTTATGCGTATTGGCAAGAGCCTGCATGGCCACGTCATCTGCTTCAAAACGTTTGGTAGTTTCGGTTTGCGCATCAGGTTCATTACTTTTTGGATCAAGTGGTGGTTGGCCACCGGCTGGAGAAGCCAAAGTTACGTCCGCGCCTGCATCAATAAAAGTGTAATAAGGAGCAGCCAGTTCTTCGAGCCAGAATCCGGTTTTTTTACCCGTTTCGCCAAGTTGATCATGTGAGGTTAATACAATCAGAATTTTCATATTTTTCCTTAAAATTATCTTGAATGACTTGATGAAATAACGAAACAAAGGAAGGAATCTGACTTCTAACGCAATCAGATTTTTTCGATTGTTTAAAAAATAAAAAGAATAAAATCTGGATAGTTGGAATGATGCTAAATCAATAGCATCATTTTCTTTGAATTTTAGACAGTTCAGTCTTTCTTTTTCTTACCACCGCCGTCCTGCTTATTCACAGTCGACCAGGCAATACGCTCTGCTTCGTCTTCAGAACGACCACGATCTTTTTCACTGTCTTCAATATGCTTAGCTTGCCGTTTTTGTTTTTCGGTATAAGCTGATTTATCACCTCTAGGCATTTTAGAATCCTCATCAGGTAGGGTCTGAAATCACTATAACAAGGGATGATTTTTATGCGGGTAATCATCTGTCAGGATTTGTTTGAATTGTTTTATAGCTTTAAGATGAATTTTATAGATATCCATCAAATTCTTTTTTTTAAAGATGTCTAAAATAAAACGTATCAAATAATTAATAAAAAGTAGATAACAGTTAGAAAGACTGCTATCTACTTTCAAACTTTGATTAGCCGTTAATAATACTGCCACCATTTACGTGAATGACCTGTCCTGAGATATAACTGGCTTCTTCACTGGCCAGAAATAAATAGGCAGGAGCGACCTCACTCGGTTGTCCCATACGTCCCATTGGTGTCTGTTTACCAAAATCTTCCAGTTGTTCTTCATCAAAGCTGCTTGGAATGAGTGGTGTCCATATTGGGCCTGGTGCAACACCATTCACACGAATTCCGGTTTTATTTTTAGAAAGATTGGTAGATAAGCTACGCGTAAAAGAAGTAATCGCGCCTTTGGTGCTCGAATAGTCTATCAACGTGTCATGCCCATGATAGCTGGTGATACTGGTCGTATTAATAATACTGTCACCTGCCTGCATATGCGGAAGCACCGCCTGAGTCAGATGGAACATGGACAGGATATTGACATTAAAGGTCTTGAATAACTGGTCTGGAGAAATATCAGTAATACTGTCCTGCGGATACTGCACACCTGCATTATTTACCAGAATATTAATGGTTTTAAATTCCTGAAGGGTCTGCTCCACCATTTTCTTGATTTCATCAGGATGCTGTAAATCGCACTGAATCAGCAGGCAACGGCGTCCTTCTGCTTCAACCATTTTTTTGGTATCAAGCGCATCCCGGTCTTCATCCAGATAGCAAATGGCAATATCAGCACCTTCACGGGCAAACAATACTGATACAGAGCGACCAATCCCGCTGTCACCACCTGTAATGAGTGCTACTTTGCCTTTTAATTTATCGCTACCTTTATAATTCTCTTTAATGACTTCTGGGGTAGGATCCATTTTAGTCTGGTCACCCGGTTGATGGGCTTGGGTTTCAGTTGAAGCTGGAGTTTCAGGATAGTTATTCATATTTTTTCCTTGATTGCTCTTGATGAAAAAATATATTAGGAGCTTTTAGTTGGGATTAAATTAGACTCAACATTTCATAACAGAACCTGTGCAAGATTTAGCATTTATTCATTTAGCTTAAATTGACACTTTAGAACTGCCTATTTTAGTTATTTAAAGTCGACTTCTAGAATGAAATATCGGGTTTCTTTTTAAGGAAAAGAGCGATAAGCAGGAATATACCTTCAGTGGATTGCAGCAGAGTTAAGTCGATTTAGGAACCAATCTGCAAAATAAAACCAATAACTTATTTACAACCAAATAAATCTAAAATATACAGCTAGATAAGCTACAAGTATTTCTTTACAACTGCGCTTTTAACCAGAATGGAGAAGCACATTGCGCGCTATCCGCTATAAATATATTGTCCTGATCCTTTTATTTTTGCTCGTTGCATTTGGCGTATTTCGCTGGTGGCAAGGGCCACAAGTCACAGGTTATACCTTAAAGCCGATGCCGCTGGTGCAATCAGTCGTTGCCACCGGGCAGGTAATCACCGTTTCACGTGCTCAAGTCGGTAGTGAAGTAACCGGCGTGGTACTAGAACGTCGGGTTAAGGAAGGTGATCGGGTCAAACCGGGCGATTTGCTGGTTGTACTCAAATCGGATGAACTTGCAGCTCAAGTCCGTCAGGCAGAAGTCGCATTGAATGAACTGGCAACCAATCGCCGTCCACAAGCCACCGCAGAATTAGCTTCAGCTAAGGCTCAGCTGGAACAGGCCAGCCGTGAAGCGACGCGCCGTCGCAACGCCGAAGCAGGTATCCTTTCGGCAGAAGAAGTTGAACAGGCTGTAGAGGCAGAAAGGGTAGCACGCAATAATTATGAAACTGTGCGTTTAAAAGCAGCTGCACTGGCACCGGGTCAGGTAGAAGAGGCTTCATTACGTGAGCAGCTTTCGGTGGCACAGGCTCAACTGGCTAAAACCAAAATCCGGGCAACCGTTGCTGGAACGGTGCTGACCCGTGATGTTGAGCCTGGCGATCTGGTTCAGCCAGGACGTACCTTATTTACCATTGCAATGGATGGCAATACCGAAATCCGTGTACCACTGGATGAACGTAATCTGTCACGGCTGGCGTTGTCCCAGAAAGCCACTGCAATTGCCGATGCGTACCCGAATAAGCCTTTCCCAGCCCGGATTAACTTTATTGCACCGAGTATCGATCCTCAACGTGGCACGGTAGAAGTGCGTTTATCGGTTGATCCGGTACCAGATTTTCTGCGTCAGGATATGACGGTATCGGTTAATGTTGAAACAGGTCGCCGTGATCGTACCTTGGCGATTCCGAATGATGCGCTAGGGAAAGTACAGGGCGGTCAGGCCACCGTATTACTGATACGTGATAGCAAAATCCAGCGACAAAAAGTGGAACTGGGTCTGCGCGGACTTGCCATGTCCGAAGTGATTTCCGGTTTAAAAGCGGGTGATCAGGTACTGTCAGATGCAACTTCAACTTTAAAAGATGGCACACGAGTTCGATTTAAGCCCGAAGAAATTAACTATGCCAACCAGAACAATGATGCCAGCAATAAAAATGAATTACCGGTGAAATTCGAGTGAAAAAATTACTAGGGCGTCTCTGGATTGAATGGAAGATCGCAATCAGTTTTTTGCGAGAAGGCCGAATGCAGTCTCTGATGATTACAGTGGGTGTTGCTGTAGGGGTGTCTGTGATTGTTTTTATCTCGGCACTGATACAGGGCTTGCAGTCTAATATCATCGAAAGGACTTTGGGGACACAGGCGCATATCCGTTTATTGTCTCCCGATGAAGTGAACCAAGTTATACCAGCACCCGCAGGCACTGTGCAGCTGGTTCTGGAAGATAAACGGGCCCAAAGGCTGCGCTCTATCAATAACTGGCAAGAAGTCGTAACGACCTTGGATCATGTGCCTTTATTGACAGCTGTTTCTCCAGTGGTTTCTGGACCTGCATTTGCACAGCGTGGTGAAGCTCAGGAATCGGTTGCGCTGGTGGGCATGGATCCAGAATGTTATCAGAAAATTATTCCACTTAAAGAATATATGATCAGTGGGCAGTTACGTGTCGGCGCGGATGATGTACTCATTGGCAGTCAGCTGGCTAAAGATCTGGGTGTACAGGTGGGTAGCAAGCTACGATTAGATACTGGTCAGGACAACAGTACTGTCGTAAATATTGCCGGGATTTTTGAACTCGGGGTACGTGAACTGGATTCGCGCTATGTCTATATGGATTTAAAACAGGCACAGTCTTTACTCAGCCTTCCCGGGGGGATTACCGTAATCGACCTGACGGTAGAAGATATTTTTGAAGCAGAAAATATTGCAACGCAGGTCGGGCGTTTGACTTCCTTACAGGCAGAAAGCTGGATTAAAACCAATGGTCAGTTAATGAATGCCATCTCAGCACAAAGTCTTTCAACCAATATGATTATTATTTTTGTGGCTATTTCTGTCGCTTTTGGTATCGCCAGCGTCTTGTCAGTCAGTGTCGTACAACGGACTCGTGAAATTGGCATCTTAAGGGCAACAGGGGCTACACAAAGACAAATCCTGCGCGTTTTCCTGTTTCAAGGCGCAATTTTTGGCTTGTTGGGGTCTATTATCGGCAGTGCAGTCAGTTATTTACTGGTCTGGATCTTTAATGAATTTGGCCCGGGCCTGTTCTATATTCCAATTTCAATCAATCTGCTATTGCTGGCTTTATTGCTGGCCACATTGACTGGTGTAGTGGCAGCGGCTATACCATCCCGTCGTGCTGCGGCACTTGATCCTGTGGAGGCAATTCGTCATGTCTGATTCATCGAATGAAGTCTTGCGGCTAGAAGCACTACGTAAATCTTATAATATTGGTCAGCCTAATGAAGTCGAAGTTCTGCATGGCATTGATTTGTGTATTGAACGTAATGACTTTGCAGCACTAATTGGTCCTTCAGGCTCGGGGAAAAGTACTTTATTGAATATTCTGGGTCTATTGGACCAGCCAACTAGCGGTGAACTATATCTGCTTGGTCAACCCACCAGCCGTATGGATGACGCTGCACGTACCGCATTACGCGGCAGCAGTATTGGATTTGTATTTCAGTTTCATCATCTGATTCAAGCTTTTAATGCATTAGACAATGTCCTAATGCCGTTAATGATGGCACATGGTAAACCGGATCAAAAAGCTCTAGACCGCGCTCATGAACTTCTGGCTGCAGTCGGACTGGAAAAATATGCACATCGAAAACCGAATGAGCTTTCCGGCGGGCAACAACAGCGTGTTGCAATTGCTCGGGCACTGATTACAGAACCCGCCTTGTTACTGGCCGATGAACCAACCGGTAACCTGGATACCCAGACCGCATCTGAAGTTTTTGAACTATTCCGTAAAGTAAATAAGGAACAGGGCTGTGCCATTTTGCTGGTGACTCATGATCCGCGCTTGTCTGTTAGTTGTGATCGCACCATCAAGTTAGTTGACGGTCTGATTCAAAGTGATACCAAAACAGCTCCAGCAGATATTCCTGAAAATACTTAATCTTTAAATATTTTAAGAATTTGTATTCTGCAATTATGGATTAATGAAGATTTTTCATATCACTTAAGCTTTACAATAAAGCTGATATAAGGTTTGCATCAGGGTGAGTACTTTGGGATCGGAAAGCTGATAAAAAATCTGCTTGCCTTCACGACGTGTGCTGACCATTTCTGCTTTTCGGAGTACGGTAAGTTGTTGTGAGAGAGTAGGTTGGTGAATATCAGTTTGTAGCTCAATCTGTTGCACATTCATTTCACTATCGACCAGTACACATAGAATTTTCAGACGGTCAGAATTCGACAACACTTTTAAGCGTTCGCTCACTACATGAGCCTGAGAAAAATCAATACGTGTCTGAGTTTCATCTGCTGTCATATAAAAACCTGTATTTGTATTAGTCACGCAATATTCAAAAACTGTCTTGATTAATATTTTTAATTATATAATATAAAAATATATATTGTAAGTAGGATATGCTCATGCATGACTTTTTGGCAGCGTTTCTCGGTGGATTACTGCTTGGTCTTTCAGTGGTCGGCTATCTGTATGTCAATGGCCATATTGCGGGCGTGAGTGGTTTGGTTGGGCAAGTACTTAATCGAAAGACGATTTTCAAAACTCCTGCGGTCTGGTTTTTAGCAGGACTATTTATAGTTCCATTTATCTACGGCGTTTTGTTTCAGCCAGAAATTGAGCTGAATGCCAGCCCATGGATGATGGTCATTGCCGGTTTGCTGGTCGGTTTTGGTACACGTTTAGGCTCAGGTTGTACCAGTGGGCATGGCATCTGTGGGATTAGCCGTCTGTCAAATCGCTCCTTTGTTGCGACCGGGTCTTTTATGCTGGCGGGATTTATCACGGTTTATGTTGTTCGTCATCTGGTTGGAGCTATTTAAATGAAAAATCTATTCGCTTTTCTATTTGGTGGCCTGTTTTCAGTCGGCTTAATGCTCTCAGGCATGTCTAATCCTGAAAAAGTTCTGGATTTTCTGGATCTGTTTGGGGATTGGGATGCCAGCCTTGCCTTTGTCATGATGGGGGCTATTCTGGTGGCTTTTATTCCTTTCCAGAAAGCTAAACATAATCCAAATCCAACCACTTTATTTAATGAACCCATTGATTTACCAAAGCATCAAAAGATTGACCCTAAACTGCTGTCGGGTAGTTTATTATTTGGTATCGGTTGGGGAATTGCAGGCATTTGTCCGGCACCCAGTTTTACCCTGATTGGTTTGGGACATTATCAAGCCTTGTATTTTATTGCAGCTATGCTGCTTGGGGTCTGGATTCACCGTAAATGGGCAGGAGTATAAATATGACACAACACCCAAACGTCAAAGCATTTTTTGATAAAAATACCAATACTTTTAGTTATGTGGTGAGCGATCCCCAAACAGCCCAATGTGCCATTATTGATAGCGTGCTGGATTACGATGCTGCGTCTGCCACTACATCGACCGAGCATGCCGATCAGATGATTGCCTATGTAAAATCAAAAGGTTTGACCGTGGAATGGATTCTGGAAACCCATGTGCATGCTGATCATCTGACAGCTGCCCATTATCTGAAGCAGCAATTAGGTGGCAAGATTGCAATCAGTAAGAAAATTGCGCTGGTGCAGGAAACTTTTGGCAAGATATATCATCTGGACATGAAACAGATCAATGCGCATCAGCCTTTTGATTATCTGTTTGAAGATGGTGAGCATTTCAAGATTGGCGAACTGGAAGTTTATAATATTCCTACACCAGGCCATACACCTGCCTGTTTAAGCTATGTGATTGGTGATGCCGTCTTTGTAGGGGATACACTGTTTATGCCGGACTATGGCACGGCTCGTTGTGATTTTCCAAATGGCAGTGCCTCGGTTTTATATGATTCTGTTCACCAGCTGTTCCAACTTCCGCAAAGCACCCGGGTATTTCTGTGTCATGACTATTTGCCAGAGTCACGTCATGAATATCAATGTGAAACCACGATTCAGCAGCAAAAACACCAGAACGTTCATATCCGTGAAGGGATTAGCAAATCTGAATTTGTACAGATGCGACAGCAGCGTGATGCGGGTCTAAGTATGCCTAAACTAATTTTGCCTGCCATCCAGGTCAATATGAATGGAGGGCAGTTTCCAATGCCAGAAGACAATGGTGTGTCTTATTTGAAGCTGCCGCTAAATTATTTTAAGAAGTGATCAATTTATCAGGAACAAAATATTAATCTTTAAATTAAGCGTTTATAAAGTTTGCGAATTTTAATATTCCACCCTATGCTATTTGGGTTAACTCATTTTTATATTTTCAGGGTGCATCGTGCTCAGACAGTTCTTTAAACAGATCTGGTTTGTGATGCTTATGGTCTTCGCCGTAGGCTGGAGCAGCATGTCTGTTGCTTCAACAAAAACGATGCATCTGGAAACGTCAGCCAAGCAGATGAGTTCCCATTGTCAGGAAATGGCAGAAATAGAGAAGTTACATAGCCAGCATCAAGCTATGCATGGTTCTGCTCATGATATGAGTCAGGACATGGATTGCCACTCCGACTTAAATGACCATAAAGATGACTGTCCGGATTGTATTTATAGCTCTTGCCATAACTTGAGTAGCTGGATCGATGTGGAAATCTCGAAGTTAATTCTCCCTGAGATTCATGCCTTAGAAACTACTTTTATTTCTAATTATCAAGCCAAGCACCTTGCCGGGTATTGGCAGGAAATTCTGCGCCCACCTAAAGCTTAATCCTCGTTATTTATATTTTAATAAATCAAGGATTAAGTTATGTCGATTAAAATTAGTCAAAGCCTATTATTGGGCTTAAGTTTAGTGATCTCGTCTTCATTATTTGCTGCTGTAAAAGAATATCAGCTGGTTATTGAAGAAGGTCCAGTCAATCTCACCGGTAAAACCGTACAGCGTATTACAGTGAATGGAAAATTTCCTGCGCCTTTACTGGAATTTGAGGAAGGTGATGAAGCTGTTATTCGCGTCAAAAACAATCTAAAGAATAAAGAAAGTTCTCTGCATTGGCATGGTTTATTGCTACCCGGTCTGATGGATGGCGTCCCGGGTTTTAACGGGTTTCAGGGCATTGCACCTAATCAGGAATTTGTCTATCGCTTTAAAATTCGTCAGAGTGGAACCTACTGGTATCATGCCCATTCCAAGGGGCAGGAACAGGACGGCCTTTACGGCGCCTTTGTAATCTATCCTAAAAACCAGGCGGAAGTTCCTGCACATGAGCAGACCGAGCGTGATTATGTGGTCATGCTTTCAGAATTTCATGAGCAGTCCGGCCTGCAGATCATGAATAATTTAAAAAAATCTGCCGAGTATTATCAAAATCAGCGTGAAACTCTGAGCGATGTTTTTCAGCAAATCAAACGGGAAGGGCTTAAAGCCACCTGGAATGATCGCAAAATGTGGAATCAGATGCGCATGCTGAAAACTGATCTGTCTGATGTAACCGGCTATACCTTTCTGGTGAATGGAAAAACGCCTGAACAGAACTGGATGGGACAGTTTAAACCGAATGAAAAAGTGCGACTGCGTTTTATCAATGCCTCTGCCATGTCATTTTTTGATGTGCGTATTCCACAGTTGAAAATGACGGTGGTCAGTGCAGACGGACAGCCTGTCAAACCTGTAGCGGTCGATGAATTCCGCATTGGTGCCGCAGAAACCTATGATGTGATTGTAGAGCCTACTGCGGAGCATTATCAGATTGAAGCTGAATCGATTGACCGTTCCGGTTTTGCGATTGGCAGCTTACAGAATGAGTTAAAGCCAGTTCATCACGCCATACACAAACCTATATCCCGTCCTCGTGCCTTATTGACCATGGAAGATATGGGACATGGCAATATGCAGGGTGAAGCACACGAGCAGATGAATCATCAGAATCATGCTAGCCATGACATAAATGTTAAAAAAGATACTGAACATTCGATGATGGGACATAAGCAGCATGCATCAGCCAAAATTATCGAACAAGGAGAGGACAATCATACCGAGCATTCAGATACTTCATCCGCTATAGATCATGTGAATCACTCAAATATGACCGGGGATATGCAACATGAAAAAGATGCCAAAACTTTTACGCAGCAACCAGTTTACGGCTGGGCCAATGCCTCTACACCTGCAGGGCATAAAGCTTTGCAATATAGCGACCTCAAATCTTTAACTCCGCAAAAAGATATTCGCGACGCAGAAAGCGAATTGGTGATTCGTTTAGGCGGCACCATGGAACGGTATATCTGGACCATGAACGGCAAGAAATTTAATGAAGCAGAGCCGCTCAAAGTGAAATTTGGGGAACGGATCAGGCTGAAATTTATCAATGACAGTATGATGGCACATCCGATGCATTTACATGGCATGTTCATGCAGCTCGAAAATGGCCAGTTTGCAATAGATATGCCGAATAAACATACAGTGATTGTCCCACCTGGAAAAACCGTTACGACTTTGCTGACTGCAGATGAACTAGGTGAATGGGCGATTCATTGTCATCTGTTGTATCACATGACTGCCGGAATGATGAATAAACTGATTGTAGCAAATGTTCAGGAAAATGACGTTTCGACTCAGAATACTGTGCGGGAAGAGCATTCCCATCATCACATGACAAAACCAGTAGAAAAACAAGGAGATGCTCATGCACACCATTAATCTTTGTTTGAAGCCTGTTTTGGCTAGTGTGTTGGCGTTGGGAAATATGACTGTTTTTGCCGAAGATATATCTCAACAGCATGCTGATCATTCGATGCATCATCAACAATCACTCCAATCGTCAGAGCATCATTTAACTTCAGTAGCACTGGAAGTTACTGAAAGTTTAATTTCAGATTCAGCTTCAACCTATTCCAGCGAACATGATCATCGCAAGGAACATGGAGGGCAAATTTATACGCGGGTCAAACTGGACAATAAATGGATCAAAAACTCAGAAGGTGAGGGAGGCTTACAGTCTGAGAATGAGCTTCGGATTGGCACGGATGAAAATAAACTGTTCATTAAACTCAAAGCTGACAAACAAGAATCCGGAGCAACAGAATATGCAGTCCAAGCTCTGTATAGCCGGAATATTTCAGATTTCTGGGATGCTCAGGCGGGTCTTCGCTACCGTCAGGAAAATTTGGGTCAGCCTAATGCTGGGCAAAATATTGAACATGTAGATGCAATATTTGGATTCCATGGGTTGGCGCCGTATTTCTTTGAAACCAATACACATCTGTATCTTGGTGAAGATGATTTTATCGGGCTTGAATTGGAAACAGAACGTGATCTGCTACTCACACAAAAACTGATTTTGCAGCCTTATTTTGAAGTTGACCTCATTCTGAAGGATAAAGCAGCCAATGCCAAAAAGACTGGAATAAGTCATGCGGCATTCGGTCTGGAAACTCGTTATGAAATCAATAAAAAGATCATGCCTTATCTTGATATTGCTTATGAATATTCCAAGGGCAACGAGAAAACTGCATGGCAGGACGCATCTGATTCTGAACAGGGCTGGCGTTATGGAATCGGTTTAAGAATGATGTTCTAAACAGATATGTATGTAAGCTAATATTTATGAGGCGGGAAAATCATTTTCTCGCCTCATATACTCAGCTATATCTTATTCTTAAGGCCTCTATAAACTTTTATATTTTTCTTTGTTTTAAATTATTCATTTTCAGAATAAATATAAATACGATTGGACTTATAACAACCCAAAGTGCCATAAAGCTAATACTACTACTGAATTGAGTTCGTAAAAGGAACAATACCAACAGTAAAAGATTGCCTGAGATCAATTTAACGATGACCGGATAACTCACCAGAAAAGAATATCGAGACTGTCTGGTTTTTAAAATCTGTTTTTCACTCACTGCATAAAAACCAAAACAGGCCATCCAGATCAGTCCTACTATTGCCATCCATATCATGAAGAAGACTCCTGCTGTGCAGTTTTAAGCTTGGCCTGAATTTTATGAACAGCTTTTTGCTGGATAGGTGTAATTTTCTGATGTAGGAAGTAAGCGAGAAGTGCCAAGATCCAGAGCATCAGATCGATACGCAAAAACAGCCAATAGTTCGCAAAAGAATCCAGATAATGCTGGGACCACAAATAATACAGGTCGATGAGTGGAAGCATAAAAGCGGCACAGATGAGAATTTTAAGCTGCGTTTTCCATAAATGCTGTTGTGGCGTTAAACAGGCCAAGATAAAACTACTCAGCCAAATACTAAAGAAGATATAGATTTCATAATTTGTGGTGCCCACAGGAATGTGAATCAAACGGTTTGCATAAAGATAAGCCAGCATGGCAATAGGTAAACCAATTATAATGGTGATATTCAGACGATTCACCAGATAATATCCAAAGTGAAAACGATCCGATTTTTTCTGCATCTGTCGTTTCAGGCTCCAGAGCAATAATCCGGAAGCGATCATGGCACAGCCTAATATGCCTGAGAAAAATAGGGCGAAACGTAAAACAGGTTCGGCAAAACGTGCCATATGCAAACCATATACTCCAGCATTCAGGGTAGCAATTGCACTGTCATTACGGGTGTTTTCAAGCAATTTGCCTGTCGTCGCATTTAATACGAGTTGTGCCTGATTGCGGGTAATAGAATGATCTTTCAATTCGGTTAAGGTAATCTTTGCCAGCTGGGTATTCGGCTGCTTCACGGTAATATTGTCAAATTCTGATTTTCCCCAGTGCTGCTGCGCCGTAGTGATAAAATGTTGAATCGGTAACATCTCCGTTTTAATGGGCACAGCAGAGGGAGCAAGCACATTTTTGGTTCGGATTTCTTCAAAATATTGAAATGGATTTTCTGGATATAGCTGCTTCATGCCAGAAGGCAAAACAATATAAAAGAAAATAGCCAGTCCAGTAAAAGTCATAGTTAAAAAGAACGGTAGCGCAATGACGGAACTGACATTATGAAAATCCAGATAGGAACGTTGTCCTTTAAAAGCTCTCAGAGTAAAGAAGTCGGTCAGAATTTTTTTATGAGTAATGATTCCGGAAATCAGGGTCATCAACATGATGAATGCAGCAATGGTGACAATCAGACGGCCAATGGTATAAGGTACGCCATATAGCTGAAAATGAAAGTTATAGAAAAAATCTCCGCCCTGTGTAGCCGAAAGCGTTAATTCCTTACCTGTCATAGCATCCAGGGTTTTAAGTTGATAAGCACCCTCTGCAGTTTGCCAATAAATTTTATTAACCGGTAAATCCTGATTCGCTACCCCGATATACCAGTTCTGTGCATCAGGTGCATGTTGCTGTAAATAGCTATAAGCAGTTTTTAAAGCAATTTCCTGGTTAACCTGCATCGTGGCAAATTGTGGCTGCATCCACATTGTAATTTCATGGCGATAATAGGTAACCGCACCTGTTAAAAAGATCGCGAAGAGGAGCCAGCCAAAACTTAAACCTAGCCATGAATGTAGCCATGCCATAGATTGACGGACAGATTTATGCATGGTTTAACCTATGAAGCGGGAAATGATAAATAAAACAATGAGAGGAATCAGGCTATAGACTGAAAGTGTTTTAAGATTTTGGATACAGAAGATTCCAATCACAAAACAGACATAAAAAATCAGGGCAATAAAGGCAGCCAGATAAACCGATTCAGCTTTGGGTAAACTCGCCTGTAAAAAATAGGCCAGATCGAGAGCAATCAGATAACTACATAAATAACCAATACCAAAGCTCATGCCTAATCGATACAGGATAGCAAGTGGCTGAAGGGTAGAAATCATGGAAAGGCCTTTATATGAATCTGTATAAATAAATATTGAGGCAACTTAATGCACGAAGCTTAAGGTAGTGACCAGGTACTGTTTCTTATACACTTGCTGATTCAATTTTCCTGTCTTGTCTACTTCTTGACTCACCTCTAGTACATATTGACCCTTCCATGGCGTAGCAATATTAATTTGGCCATGCTTGTTGGTCGTATAGTTTTTAAGCCAGTGCTGTGGGGAATAGACAGTCACTTTGACATCCGCAGCGGGTTTACCCTGATACATGACTGTAAAAGTATTACTGTTCGGTTGAACCGGTACGATATCCAGCTCTGAGTCTGCTTTCAGGTTTTGTCTGCCGGATTTCGCGTGATAGCTGAGTAAGGATTCCCCATAGATCAGTTCATGATAGAGCTCTACATCTGCTTGATCTTTTGTAGAGTAGACCAGATGATCCTGGTGTAGTTGGGGACTAAATTGTTTTTTAGTCTGAATCGCTTTTGCTTGGCTGAATGACTTTAAGGCACCTTCTTGAGTCTCTTTGAGCTGTTCACTATATTCACCAAAAAATGCATGTGTTTTTGCATCTGAAGCACGTTCTAGCCAAAGCATATGGGCCTGAGTAGAAAGGGCCATTGACAGTCCAATTGTCAAAGTAATGATTTTTTTCATGAATTCTACCTGATTATTGTTTACATATAAGAAAATGAGCTCCGAATATTCTTTCAAAGCTCAAGCGAAAAATTAATATTTGAATTTTACGGCCACACTGTAATTTGCCGGTGCACCATAGAAGCCTTGCTGATTCGGGAAATTAAATAAGTATTTTTCATTGGTCAGATTATTCCCGTTGGCCTGCAAAGTAATGTGATCATTGAGTTCATAACTGGCCATCAGATTCACAAGCGCATATGCATCCTGTTTGATAATGCCTGCTTGTTGGGTAACAACACCCTCTGTAGCAGCTTCAGGAACTTCTAGATAAGTTTTATCCTGCCATTGCACACCAAGGCCCAATTTCAGTTTTGGAATCTGTGGCACCTGATAGGTGGTCAGAAGATTGAAAGACTGATTAGGATTAAAAGTACGGGCATCACCACCGTTGATCAGATCTTTAAGACTAAACTGAGTGTAGCCAAAGCTTAGATTTAAATGATCCGTTAACTGACCAGCCAAACCGAATTCATAACCTTGTGAACGTAGATCACTCACCTGGGTTTTACGTAAAGTCGGGATACCGTCAGAATCTCGCAACGGATAATTGCTTTGTTCTGTTCTGAATACGGCCATGTTGGCGGTGAGCTTATCATCTAGCCAGGAACTTTTAATCCCGGCTTCATAACTTTCACCTTCAACCGGTTTATTAATACTGCCATCCAGCGCTTTAGTTGTTTGTGGACGGAAAATTGAGGTATAGCTTAGATAACCTGTATATTCAGGACTAAATTCATAAGTCAGGCCTGCATAAGGTAATAGCTTATTCTCATCATAAATCGTGTCTGTTCCATAACTGCTGCCTGTACTTTCAGCCTGAACATAGTTGGCACCTAAAAGCAGTTTCAGATCGTCAGTCATATGTAAACGGGTGGCGGCATATAGGCTTTGGTTTTTTTGCCGGATGTGCATCTCACCACTGGTTTTTGACATATCCCAAACTGGTTCGGGCGGCGTAAAACTGGATAAATCTGTGGTAAGTGGGTTGGTAAAGCTGCCTGCATAACCTAACTCATTCAGATTGTTTTCAGCCCAGATATAGCCAAAAGATGCCTCATGTTGTTGTCCCCAAAGTGGATAGGTGCCACTAAAACTCAGACTGGCCTGCTGTTCCTTGTTGTCATCAATATACATACCTGGATATAAGAAAATACCTGAAGTACCGTCAGCACCAGGTTTACCGGACAGGAATAAAAGTTTTGAATCCCGGTCAGTCCGTTTTTCCTCATAACTCAGTTTAGCTTTCCAATCAGCGCCAAATTGTTGTTCGATCTCGGCAAAATAGTTTTTAATATTACTGTCCCAGTAGGCCCAGTCCGGACTGTAATTATAATTTCTTGAATAGCTTAACTGTTCACCTTCAGTATTGATTAAAGGATTGGAACCCCAATTGACACCATTGGGATTATGATTCGTTTCGGTATAACCAGCAGTTATTAAGGTCGAATCAGTCAGGTCAGCCTCAACCACTGCACCAATGCCATTTTTTTCGAGTTCATAGTGATCCAGATAACTATCACCTGTCTGCTGATAGCCAAATACTCGGCCTCTGATTTTTCCATCCTGTGTCAGGGGAGAGGAAACATCTGCTTCATAACGTTGGGTATTCCATGAACCATAACTGGTATTAAACGCGGCCTGAAGTTCCTGAGTAGGGCGTTTTCTAATCATATTAATGGTAGCGCCCGGATCGCCAATACCATTATTTAAGGCATTTGCACCTTTAACGATCTCTATACGGTCAAATAAAAAGCTGTCTGGATTGTCATTATTGTAGTTATAGCCTTCAAGCGGAATCCCAACGCCGTCTACCAATACGTTTGAGATTTCAAAACCACGTGATAGATATGAAGTTCGTTCGGTTTCCTGGTTACTTACAGTGATCCCCGGTGAGTTGCGGAGTACATCACGGGTATTATCCAGTGCAAAGTCATCTAATTGTTGACGCGTCACTACATTCACTGTTTGTGGCGTTTCCTTAAGAGGAATATTTAGTTTTGAAGCTGTTGCAGAATTTTGAATAATATAGCTTTTAGTCTGTTCAGAGCTTTCTTTTGTTTGTGCTGCATCAGTGACTATCGTGATGGTAGGAAGCTGCTGACTATTTTCTGCAAAACTTTGCTGGGTCATCAAAATAGCAAAACTGAGCAAAGATAGCTTGAAAGTTGGATGATTGGTATAAAACATTTTAATAAATGTAAATGATAATAATTATCGCTAATGTTATTGATTAGATATTTTTAAATCAATCTAAATATAATAGGAAATTTAAATTAAAAATTACTCATTGATAGAGGAATACTTTGCAGTTAAAGCAGATTAAAAGAAGAAGGGGTTAAGATTTTACTTAAAATAAAAGCGATTTATTTTAGTAAAATAATATGTAAATTATTGACTTCATATTAATTTTTTAAATTTATAAAGTATATTCGCTAAATTTTTTTCATGTAGAGAATGAGATTAATGCTCAAATATAAAAAGAAAAATGAAATAAAAAAAAAGCCATCACATTGATGGCTTTTTATAAATGATATTGATCAATAAGTTTTATAAGGCAAGAACTTGCCAGACAATACGACATTGACACGGTCGCCATTCGGATTTTCTTCGCGTTGAATATCCATACTAAAATCAATCGCGCTCATAATACCGTCACCAAATTCTTCATGAATCAGTTCTTTAATGGTAGAACCATATACATTCACCACTTCATACCAACGATAAATTAAAGGATCGGTCGGTACGCTGGTTGGCAGGGAACCTTTATATGGCACGATCTGTAGCCATGCAACGGCTTCATCACTTAAGCCAAAAATCTGACCAATCTTTTCTGCTTGCTCTTTATTAAACGCCATCTGACCTAAACATGCAGCGGTTACCCATTCTTTAGAAAGACCAATCTCTTTGGCAACATTTGACCACTTAATTGACTTTAAAACTTTCGCTGAAATGATCATGTCAGTTACTTGTTGACGATGGGTAATCATAATCCTCTCCAAATTATTCTCAAATGAATGTATGCAGAACGGATAATGCAGATATCATGCCAATAGCATTTTAGAGTTCATGCTAAATAAAAAATGAATATTTAAGCGATTATTAATTATTTATGGCACAGCTTTTGCTTCTATTTCGATATACATGGCAACGACGCCATTCACCATTACCTGTTCTAATATTCAAGGCAACGGCGCCTAAGGTCTTCAGTGATCTTAGGCGTCTTTTTTTCGAAAAACAGGTCCGTATATTGAAAAAGAGGACGACAACATGGCATATCTTGCTCCTGCGGAGTTTGCAAAAAAAGTAGTAGATGCGGGTGAATCCAAGCTTCATATGGCAACCCGTGATGTTTTGATTCGTGCCTTTATGGCAGGTGCGATTTTGGCCTTGGCAGCCGTATTTGCAATTACGATTGCAGTGCAAACTGGTGTGCCATTGATTGGCGCATTACTGTTTCCTGTTGGCTTCTGCATGTTGTATTTATTGGGCTATGACTTGCTGACTGGGGTATTTGTATTGACACCGCTGGCATGGCTGGATAAACGTCCTGGCGTAACCTGGGCACGCATTTTAAAAAACTGGGGACTGGTATTTTTAGGTAACTTTACTGGGTGTTTAGTCGTTGCAGTACTGATGGCTGCTGTTTATACCATGGGCTTTGCGACTGATCCGAATCCAGTCGGTGAAAAGATTTCTCATATTGGTGAAGACCGTACCTTAGGTTATGCGGCTTATGGTTTCTCAGGTTGGATAACTATTTTTATTCGCGGCATGCTGTGTAACTGGATGGTGTCTTTAGGGGTGATTGGTGCGATGATGTCAACTACAGTGAGTGGCAAGTTCATCGCAATGTGGATGCCAGTGATGCTGTTCTTTGCCATGGGCTTTGAACATTCAGTGGTAAACATGTTCCTGTTCCCATTTGCCATGATGATGGGTGGTGACTTCTCGATTGCAGATTATTTCCTGTGGAATGAATTACCGGTTGCTTTAGGTAATCTGGTAGGGGGTTTAGCCTTAACAGGTCTGGCACTTTACACCACACATGTACGTACTGGCGCGAAAAAAGAATTCTAATAATGAATCATTTTTAAAGGGATCAATATGATCCCTTTTTGAGTTTTCAATATGAAAAAAACATTAAAAGTCGCTATTGGACAGTATTCTACGGCTGGTATTAAAGATCAGAATCAGGATTTTTATGGCATCTATTTGCCAGAAGGTCATGTACTGAAGCAAAAAGGTATAGGCTGTGCGATTGCCGACGGGATCGGCAGTAGCAATGTCAGTCACATTGCCGCAGAAACAGCCGTTAGCAGTTTTCTCTCTGATTATTATTCGACTTCGGATGCCTGGAGCACTCAGACTTCAGCAGCACGGGTGATTCGTGCCACTAATTCATGGTTATATGCACAAACTCAACAAAGTCAGGGACGTTTCGATAAAGATCGGGGCTATGTCTGTACCTTATCCGCACTTATTTTAAAGCAGCATCAGGCGCATATTTTTCACGTCGGTGATAGTCGTATTTATCGAATCCGAGATGGTGAAATTGAATTATTAACCCATGATCATCGCGTCTGTCTGTCTTCGACAGAACATTATCTCAGTCGTGCCTTAGGGGTGGATTATCGTATTGAAATTGATTATCAAAGCCTTGAACTAAAAGAAAAAGATGTCTTTCTACTCATGACTGATGGGGTTTATGAGTTTGTTACAGACCAACAATTATTAGATTTCACCTTAGCAGCAGATCACTTAAATCAGCTTGCCAAATTCCTGGTTGAACAGGCTTTAAAACAGGGCAGTGATGATAATTTAAGTCTTCAAGTGCTCCGTATTGAGCAGTTGCCTGAACCAGATCAGTTTTATATGCACCAGGATTATGTCTTTCCACCCCAGCTCAGCAAAGGTGAAGCATTTGAAGGCTATGCCATTGACAAAATCCTGCACCAAAATCACCGCAGTTGCCTGTATTTGGCACACGATCATGATCGGCAACCGCTAGTGATTAAAACTCTGGCAGTAGATTTACAACAAGATGAACAGGCTGTTGAACAGTTTCAACTTGAAGACTGGGTTTCAAAGCGTCTTAAGCACGAAAATCTGCTACAATGTTATACGCATCAATCAGAGAAAAAATATTTATTCCAGAGTTATGAATATTTGCAGGGAGAAACCTTAGATCGCTGGCTGCATCAACAGAAAAAGCCTTTGCAGATGGAAGATATTCTCCCTATTTTGCAGCAAACAGCATTGGCCTTAAATGCAATGCACCGACTGGAAATGTTGCATCAAGATGTACGTCCTGAAAATATTATGGTCTTAAACGTTGATAATACACTTAAAGTCAAACTGATTGATTATGGTTCAACTGCTGTACGAGGTTTAGTCGAAATTAATCCTAAACATGTGAATCGGACACTTGGTACCTTGGCATTTATGGCGCCTGAATATTTCATTGAACATTCACCATCGATTCAGTCCGATCAATTTTCTTTGGCAGCCATGGCTTATTATTTACTGACTAAACAGCTTCCTTATGGTACAGATTTAGCTCGATGTAAGTCATTGAAACAGATGAAAAAAGTTCAATATCATTCCATTCAAAAATATCGGCCGGATTTACCACTCTGGTTAGACCAGATTCTAAAAAAGGCACTGAATATCGAGCCGATGCATCGTTATGAGGCATTGACTGAATTGATCCATGATCTGGAACACCCATCCAAGGAATTATTAAAATCCAAAGCTCCTACCATGATTGAACGTGATCCTTTACGTTTCTGGCAAATCAGTTGTGCTGTATTAGGACTTTTACTTTTATTAAGTATTGCATGGCCATTTATTTAAGAAGGTTGGAGTGAATATAAGTAAAAAAATTAGACAGCGTTCTATGCTTTAGGCAACTTGCGTCACTAGTATATTTACGGCAATCAATCCACAACCAGAAACTACAAGAACTATATCATTACGATTTCAACCACCTTTTAAAATGGGAGAGATAAAAACAAAAAGCAAGGAAATACCATGGCGGCTCAATTTCTCCTATCAGCCTTAAGTACCGTAATCATATTGGCATTTACCGGCTGTACAGTTTCATCCAAAACACCTGTAACAGATAGTTATGGCGCTCAGCCGTCTTTACCTGAACCAAAATCAAGACTGTTTCCGGTCGTCAACATTGCCCCTGCAAAAGGTTGGCCTGAAGGTGTCATGCCGACGCCAGCACCAGGTTTAAAAGTGCAAGCATTCGCACAAGGCCTTCAACACCCGCGCTGGTTATATGTATTGCCGAATGGAGATGTACTGGTAGCTGAAACTGATGCTCCACCTAAGCCTGAAGACAGTAAAGGGATTAAAGGTAAAATCATGAAAATGGTGATGAGAAGAGCAGGATCATCCTATCCAAGCGCTAACAGTATTAGCCTGCTACGTGACAGTGATCAAGATGGCATTGCTGACCAGAAAACGGTATTTCTGCAAAACTTAAACTCGCCGTTTGGAATGACTTTAGTGGGTAATATGCTTTATGTCGCAAATACCGATGCTTTAGTTCGATTCTCTTATCAGCCAGGTATGACCCAGATCAAAGAAAAAGGCACTAAAGTATTGGACTTACCTGCTGGCCCCTTAAATCATCACTGGACAAAAAATGTTATTGCCAATCCTGCAGGGACGAAGCTCTATATTACGGTGGGTTCCAATAGTAATGTGGCTGAAAATGGCATAGCTCAGGAAGAAGGACGCGCCCTGATCATGGAATTGGACCTTTCTACAGGTCAAGCCCGGCCGTTTGCTACAGGCCTGCGTAATCCCAATGGCATGGACTGGCAGCCTCAGAGTGGAGCCTTATGGACTGTAGTGAATGAGCGTGATGAGCTGGGCAATGATCTGGTTCCTGATTATATGACCTCAGTAAAAGATGGCGCTTTTTATGGCTGGCCTTATAGTTATTATGGCCAGCATGTGGATACCCGGGTAAAACCGCAAAAGCCTGAACTGGTCGCGAAAGCAATTAAGCCAGATTATGCCTTGGGAAATCATACTGCATCACTGGGTCTGACATTTTATAAGGCTAATTTAATATCCCAATATCGTGATGGTGCACTCATTGGTCAGCATGGTTCCTGGAATAGGAAACCTCATAGTGGTTATAAAGTTATTTTTGTGCCATTTCAAAATGGTCAGCCTTCCGGTCAGCCTCAAGAGGTTCTGACCGGATTTTTAAGCAAAAATGGAGATGCATTTGGTCGGCCTGTGGGTGTAGCTACAGATGCTCAAGGCGCAATATTAGTTGCTGATGATGTAGGGAACGTGATTTGGCGAGTATCACCGAATTAATAAATAAGTAGATGCTAATAAAATAAAAGCCTTATAGTCTCTCCCAAAACTATAAGGCTTAGCGGCTGTAGTCTCTACTTTTATCACTTACCATCCCAGTAAGTTCGCTGTCTTTCGACTTTATTATCATTGTAATGCGATTATTATCAGCTTTCCTTGCTGACTCTTTATGTGAAACATAATGTCAAAAATTGAGGAAACAGGATATAGAGTATTTGCTCCAATCGATGTAAGCTTAAACTTACAAAAAAATAATATATTTATACAAAAGTTAACATTATGTGAACTTTCCTATATTTTACAAAGGGTTTTATGACTAAAAATAATTTAATTGTAGTAGATAAATAATGTTAAAAAATCATCTTTAAGGTTTTAAACAGCATTAAAATTAAAAGATATGATTTAAGAATCATCTTTTGCTTCAGGTTTGGCAGACGGGTTCCATGTTATAGAAGATACTTATGAACACTTTAACTAAGGTAATTGATGGATCTGATTTCTCTGCCATATATGTGGTTGGGGATCTGCATGGTTGTTATAGCTTGCTCATGCAAGAATTAGAGAAAGTTCATTTTAATTTTGAGAAAGATCTACTGATTTGTACCGGAGATCTGGTCGATCGTGGTAATGAAAACCTGGAATGCGTTTCATTGCTAAGTCAGCCCTGGTTTTATTGTGTTCGCGGCAATCATGAGGAAATGTGTATCAAGGGCCGTGACGATGCATGGATTCAAGATATGCATGCGCAGAATGGTGGTGAGTGGTTCTATCTTTTATCAACCGAAAAACAGGATGAACTCAGTGAAATTTTTTCTGCACTTCCTTTGGCCATTGAACTAAACCTCGAGTATAAAAAGATTGGCATTTTACACGCAGATATTGCGCTTAATGACTGGAATATATTTAAAAAGAAAATTGCAAAAGGTGAAAGTAGAATTCCAGGCTTAACTTCAGCATATACCAATGCTCTTTGGGGTAGAGGGAGAATTCGCAATCATTCTTATCGCTATGGAACCGTTAAAAATATCGATGAGATCTATCTGGGTCATACGATTGTAAAAAACCATACTCAAATTGATAATTGCCACTATATTGATGTAGGTTCTTCTTATACGAAGAAGTTGTGTGTTAATAAAATAAAAGATGCAAACTAGGTGCTACAGCAAGAGCCAATTGAAAGACACATCAATAATTTTTACCTTTAAAATTAAATTGATAGCTCATTTTTATAAAAGGCGATCTATATTTATTTTTGAATGAGAAACTGTATTTTGTTCTATTTAATTTTGAGTAAGTATTCATACAATTAATTCATCTATAGTGAATTTCTCTCATCTTTTACTGAATTTATATCGTTTTACTCATCTATAGATTCACGTTTAAATGAAGTTATACAGAAATTTGGCTTTATTTAAAAATTTAGGATAGTGAATCTCCATGGGTAATCAATTTACATGCTCAATCAAGCACATCCGTTTTGATGAAAATTATCAACCAGCAGACAACACACGTTTAACCACAAACTTTGCCAATCTGGCACGTGGTGAAAGTCGACAGGAAAATCTGCGCAGAACTCTGGCCATGATTAATCAGCGTTTTAATTCATTAGCGACAAGTGATAATCCTAAAGGCGACCGTTATTCCCTTGAAATTGACATTATCTCTGCGGAACTTGATGTCGAAGGCCATGGTCAAACTTTCCCTTTTATCGAGATGCTGAAAAGTACCGTCATTGATCATAAAACCAATGAGCGCATTGAAGGCATGATTGGCAATAGCTTTTCATCTTATGTACGTGATTATGACTTTAGCGTTGTATTGCCATCCATCAGCGATAAAACTGATGCAAAGCTTGACGACTTTGGTGATTTGCACGGCAAACTTTATCAGCATTTAATTCATTCAGATGTGTTTAAAGCCGAGTTTAAGAAACAGCCGGTGATTTGCCTGAGTGTATCTACCACGAAAACCTATTACCGTACTGCACATGTGCATCCTGTACTCGGTGTGGAATATAAAAATGATGATTATTCACGTACAGATGCATACTTCAGAAAGATGGGCTTAAGCGTTCGCTATTTCAAACCTGAACATGGTAATGCACCGTTGGCATTCTATTTTGCCGGTGACTTATTGCGTGATTACACGGACTTCGAACTTATCAGTGCGATCAGTACCATGGAAAGTTTCCAGAAGATTTATCGTCCTGAAATTTACAACACCAATTCGCCTGCAGGTTTGATCTATCAACCAAGCCTGAATTATCAGGATTATTCGTTGACACAAATCGTTTACGACCGTGTGGAGCGTAGTCAATTAGCAGTTAAGCAGGGCAAATGGACAGAAGAAAATTTTATTAAGCCGTATAAAGACATTCTTGAAAAGTGGGCCGCAAATTTTACTGTAGATAATGCTCATCAAGAGCATACTGCCTGAATGAAGAAATAAATTAACGAATATAGAGATAGAAGATTAGACATGAGCATTTTACTCCCAACATCTACAGCTGGCAGCTTGCCGAAACCGTCTTGGCTTGCCGAACCTGAGCAACTTTGGTCACCCTGGAAACTGGAAGGCGAGCAGCTCCTTGAAGCCAAGCGAGATGCTTTGAGCTTGTCCCTACATGAGCAACTACAGGCAGGCATTGATATCGTCAGTGATGGCGAACAAACCCGTCAGCACTTTGTGACGACTTTTATTGAACATCTGGAAGGTGTTGATTTCAAGAAACGTGAGACGGTGCGGATTCGAAATCGCTATGATGCGAGTGTGCCATCTGTCGTGGGTGCTGTCGCTCGCAAGAAACCTGTATTTGTAGATGATGCCAAGTTCTTGCGTAGCCAAACTAAGCAGCCAATCAAATGGGCGTTGCCGGGTCCAATGACCATGATCGATACGCTTTATGATGCTCATTTTAAGAGCCGTGAAAAACTGGCTTGGGAATTTGCAAAAATCCTGAATCAGGAAGCACTTGAACTTGAAGCAGCAGGTGTAGATATCATCCAGTTTGATGAGCCTGCATTTAATGTATTTTTTGATGAAGTAAATGACTGGGGCATTGCCACATTAGAACGAGCGCTTGAAGGTCTGAAATGTGAAACAGCAGTACACATCTGCTATGGTTACGGTATCAAAGCCAATACGGACTGGAAAAAGACTCTAGGTTCAGAGTGGCGCCAATACGAAGCAATTTTTCCGAAACTGCAAAAGTCTAAGATCGACATTGTTTCACTTGAATGCCAAAACTCTCATGTACCAATGGATCTGATTGAATTGATTCGTGGCAAAAAAGTCATGGTCGGCGCCATAGATGTCGCAACCAATCAAATTGAAACACCAGAACAGGTTGCAGATACTTTACGAAAGGCGCTTCAGTTCGTGGATGCTGACAAGCTGTATCCTTCAACCAACTGTGGTATGGCACCTTTATCGCGTCAAGTCGCACAAGGCAAACTGAATGCTTTAAGTGCTGGCGCAGCTATTGTTCGTCAAGAACTGACAGCCTGAGTATTCATTTGTCTTAAGAGCTGTATAAGGAATACATGTACTTTTACCGCTCTTCATCAAAGCGATAGTCAATTAGGGATTTAAGAGATGATTGAAGCGACTGACTTTAGAAATGCCATGTCCTTACTCACCACAGCAGTGAATGTCATTACAACCTCGGGTGAGACAGGAATGCATGGTTTTACGGCATCTGCAGTATGCAGCGTGACTGATACACCACCGACATTGCTGGTCTGTATGAATCAGTCATCTCGTTCACATGTGCATTTTATTGAGAACAAAATTTTGTCAGTGAACGTCTTAGGTCCACAGCACGAACAGATTTCTAATGCATTCGCATCCAGCAAATTCAGTTCTGAACGAAGATTTCAATTAGGTTCTTGGACAATACTAAAAACAGGCTCACCTGTACTAGGCGATGCATTAGTGAGTTTTGACTGTGAAATCGAGAATATCCAGCAAGTAGGGACACATAATATCTTTATGTGTCGAGTGGTTGCGATTCAACGGAGCGAACAAGATCAGAGCCTAGTGTATTTTAATCGTACTTACCATTCGGTTGGACAGTTAGAATTTGCTTGAATGAAAATGAGAAAAATGACAATAAGATAATGTAGATTTTCTCATTTTTAAGATTTGTATCGAATTTAACAAATCAAAAGCAATCGATATTCACCCTCATTTTCAACCGGAGCCCGATGTACACAAGGTAGGGCTCTTTGGACTGGATGATCGACTGCCAATCGCCAAAGATGTCCCTGACCTAAATTTACAGGTTTTGCATTAGGCTTAGGTTGATAATGCAGATCAAAGAAATACTCTTCCAGAAAACCTTCAAATCCGGCTTCTGGGCCATCATATAATTCTTTCAGCTTTGCCCTGATTTCTGGAATCAGAATCTTTTGTTCCACCTGATCATTAGGCAAGATATCGCTTGCAGCACCATGATAGGTACATAAGAAAGTATCTGTTTCAATCGGAGAGCGATCGACATGGAATGAATAGACATCTGTAGTAATGAAATCGAGCTCATTATCCCGTTCATAGCATTTGAGCAGATTGAGTGAAGGGGAAGCGCCGTAGTCAGTCAGTAGCTGTATATCTTCTAAGATAATCTTTCTTGCCAGATGACCGCTTTCTGACAGCTGGAGTTTCATAAGATCATCAATTGAAACTTCAGTCATATTTTCCTGTAAATGAAGCTTATTCACGATCTCGGCAAAATCACCCGCTAAATTTCTAGACCAGCAAATCGCATTCATCGCACCCTTAAAATCCGAATTAACGAGTTCTGAAAAGTTTGAGACTACACGAATTTGTTTATTGCCTGAAAATTGATTATGCATGCTTAAGTGAAATGACTTATGAACTATGCCTAATATTACCCTTAGATTCCTCAAAATAACTTTATGAGCTCATAAAAAAAGAGATTTTAAAACCTAAAATCTCTTTCCTTTCACAGTATCTTAATTTTCAGCTTGTGCTTTGGCTGCAATATTACTTTTATAGATAAAAAATAGTGCAACAGCTAATAGGGCAATTGCTGCTAGTCTGGATCCATCTAAATGAATCACCGGATTATTCAACCATCCAAAATGATCGATGAGCAGACTCATTAATAACTGGCCACTAATGACGGCGACAGTGGTGGCAGCAGCGCCCAGTCTAGGCATAGCAAATACAATCGTAAGCATATAGGCCACGCCAAAAAATGCACCTGTTAATTGCCATCTTGGTGCGGTGAATAAATTCAATGCATGGTTGGGTTCAAGAAAGAAAGCGATTAGAAAACTGACTAGAGCACCTAAGACAAATGTCAGCCAAGAACTTTCTAATACACCTACTTTAGCACCCAAACGACCATTAATTGAAGATTGAGCACATAAAACTGCTCCGCCAAAAATAACGACTAATAACATTATATAAATCATGGAGAAGCTTCCTTATTGAATAAGCCATAATGCAGCTAAAATAGCCACCAGCGCGCCAATACGATATTTATCTACAGCCCGTTTATGGCTACCTAACAAACCCCAGTGATCAATAATAAGACTGGTCGCAACCTGGCCAAACAGGATCCCCACCATGGTCAGGCCAACACCAATATGAGGTGTCGCTACAGTTAAAGCAACCACATATATAGGGCCTAATATACCGCCAGTCAGTTGCCACCGTGGCTGCTTGAACATGAGAGAAAGCTTTGGACGGCTGAAGATCAACCCCAAGGTTAAGAGCAGTGATCCGATCGCGAAAATTCCCAAGGTCGCCCAGAAATGCCCAATTTCTTCCCCGAGTGGACCCAGTAAACCCGCTTCAACAGATAACCCCATACCTGCAAGAACGACTAATGGGAAAATCCACAACTGTTTCATATATGCTTTCCAAAGGAAGAAAGCAACGAATTATATTCTCTTATTTAAAAGCTACAATTCCGCAATTTTTCAAAACATAATTGCTATTATGACAATAATAAAATGATTGAATTAAATTCAGGGATAGATCAAGTATGCAACTCAATGCATTACGCTATTTTGTGATGGTGGCAACGACAGGCAGTTTTTCAGCTACGGCAAAGCATTTTCAGGTTCCATCTTCCTCAGTATCTCGTTTTATTTCCAAACTTGAACAGGAAATTGGGCAACAACTTTTTTATCGTAATACACGCTCTGTTCGGCTAACTGACATAGGAGAAAAGTACTTTGTGCAAATTAAGGAAGTGCTGGATACGCTAGATCTGGCCAATGAAGAAATTTCTGGTAAAAATGCGATCAGAGGGTTAATTCGTATCAATACAGCGGTTGCGCTGGGAAGGCTACATATATCGCATATAGTGAATAAATTGCATGATAGCTATCCGGATCTTTCAGTCGAGCTGATCTTGACGGATACTTTTATTGATCCTGTACAAGAAGGCGTAGACATTGCCATACGGATTGGCTCATTACAAGATTCAGCATTAATTGCACGCAAGGTCTGTGATCAACAATATGTGCTGTGTGCGAGTCCTGCATATCTTGGAAAGTATGGAACTCCACATTCCCCACACGAGATTCAGAATCATCAATGTCTGGTGTATAAGGGCGTTTCAGGCAGCCAACGCTGGTATTTCCGTCAACAGGAGCATGACACTCCGATTTTAATTGAGCCACAAGGACCTTTAAGAAGCAATAATGCAGAAGTCCTGGTAGATGCGGCATTGGAAGGACGGGGGATTGTATTATTTCCAACCTGGATTTTTATGGAAGACTATTTCAAAACACATAAACTGGTTCAACTCCTTCCTGACTGGATCAGTACAGTAGAGCCTTATTCTATAGGGATTCATCTGGTTTCTCCCGAAAACAGAATTCGTTCACAAAAAGTCAGAACTGTGCTTGATTTCATTTTAAAAGAAATTGGAGATCCGCCGTACTGGGATAATATTCTTAAGTTTTAAAATTTTTATGATCCAATTATAAAAAGCTTAATTGGTTTCTTAGTTATCTTTTTTGATCAAGAAGGATTCTAAGGAAGAGCTAAGATGAAAAGCATAAAATGGAAGAACTTATATGATTTCAAATTTCTAACTTTAGATTTTATCTACACATCGCAATTGTAAAATTCTTAACTTTCCTTAAATGTATCTGCATTATTGCGATAAATCCAAAATTAAAATAAAAAAGCCTATCTCATTCGAAATAGGCTTTTTTACCTCTGAGGAATCTTCTCGCCATTTAATTCAGTAAGAATGCTATGGCTTAAAGACTGATAATCATATTATGAGAATATGAATAGTTTTTCAAACATAATTTAAATTTTATTTGATTAAATTATTACGAATATCACTGGTGCTTTCAGGATGGTGGAGGAACTTATTTTCAATAATCTGTGCTTTCTCCTGAAGAATTTGTACTAATTTTTCCAGATTTACGAAATCAAATCTATTCTTTGAAGCTAATAAAGTAAGCGCTAAGGGCGGTTCTTTAAGAGAGAATTTAACTGGTACAGACAAACCTGCAACTTGAGGATCAAGTTCACCACTAGAATAATAATATCCCTGTTTTTTGATCTTTCTCATTTGTTCCAGAAAAGCGGTTTCATTCTGCACAAATCCTACTTCTGCAAATGCATCGGCATAACGTTGGTAATAGTCAAGCAACACTTGTTTCGGTAAATGTGCCATGATGACTTTTGAAGATGAACCTACATAGACAGGACGTGGACAACCGCGTCCGAATGAAAGCAGATGTGCATTTTTAAAGACTTCGTCATGTAAGTCGATACAAGAATCATAATTGAGATGAGTCAATATACAAGAAAACTCAGTCCGTTCGACGATTTCCTGCATAAAGGGAATGCTGATCTGAACCAAAGGATCAGTTTTTCTTGAAATATAATCCAGAACAGCAATTTTCGAACCCAGCGTATAGTCACCGGATGTGCCACTGATTCGCTGTAATAATTCAGCCGATACCAATTCTTTTAAATAGCGATAACTGGTAGGTTTGGAGAGGTTTAATTCTTCACTGATGATATCTACATTAATCACTGAACGTGATAACGAAAATAGATCGAGAACCGTAAGAATTTTTCCAAAACTTGCTTGCGCCATAAAAAAAACCTGAAGTGCTGACTATTGAAAAAGGTGATGACTCACTTTAGCTTAAAAGAGGGTAGTAGAGGCAACTATTTACCTAAAATTCTCGAATCATGAGGATAGAGGAAGAAAAGAGACAAATATTCAGCATAACGGCCTACGCAATGAAAAAAAACATACTTATTCTCATATAGAGATATTTTTATTGACAATAAAGCGTTTATTTGAAAAAATTACTTACACAAATATCCAATGATGAATAATTAAGCAAAGCATTATCTTTTGCTTTTTATATTTTCATCAACCAGTTTCAGTTTAATCAGCTGAATATTCTAATTTTATAGACTTTCAACAAGTAAAAATTTTGTCACTGAGTTCTTTGGGCTTGGTGGGCAGGTTATTTGCTTTAGAAAATAAAATAAGCTCTTAGAGAGAAACCATGCTGCTTATAAAATCTTTACTCGCATTTCGTCCAAATAAAATGGACTGGATTTTTGCGACTAAAACGTTTGTGGCTGGTATTTTGGCGCTCTACGTTGCGTTGAGTTTGGATCTTGCTTATCCGATTTGGGCTATTGGCACAGTTTTCGTTATTGCCAATCCTTATACGGGAATGACCGCTTCAAAAAGTATCTATCGTGTACTAGGTACTTTATTAGGCGCAATTGTGGCAGTTGCAGTTACTCCTTGGCTAATCAATACGCCGTGGTTGTTTACGCTGTTTTTATCCTGTTGGGTTGGTCTTTGTTTATATTTCTCTCTGCTTGATCGTACACCGCGCAGTTATATATTGATGCTGGCTGGATATACGACTGTCATTATCTGCTTCAATATCATTTACTTTATTGATACTGCCTCATTATTTGATATGGCGGTAGGACGCTTTCTGGAAATTACTATTGGGGTCGTTTGCAGCGCGATTGTGACGACGACCATATTTCCAATGCATATTGGCCCCGCAGTGAAAAGTCGTGTCAGTAAAACCTTAGCGGATACTCAGCAGATTTTTAATAAAATTCTATTGGAACCACGTCAAGACCAGAACTATACAAAAGCTTTAAGCCAATTGGCTGGAGATATTGCAGATATTCATGTCATGGCTGTGCATTTAAGCTATGAAAAATCAGCTCTACAGGGAATGACCAAACCACTGCAGGAAATGCTGAACCAGATCACAATGCTGGTGAGTAATTTGGTGGCGATGTCTGAACGCATGCAACAGTTAGACTTCATTGATACAGGATATCGCCAGTCATTAGCAGATTTACATTCCAAAATTAATACATATCTAACTGATGAACATACATTACAAGAGTTTGAACTGAATCATCTTCCTGCTGATTTTGAAACAGATTTCCTGAAAATTTTTGAACATTCAAAAGATGATCAAATTGTAATATTGAAAAGCTTGAAAATGGATATCCGTCATTTCATTCAGAATATCCATGCAATTAAGTTGATCTGGCAGCGAATCCAACAAGGGGATACTTCACTGCCTGAAATGATTGTTCCACTTACTACAAACTATCCAGCTCTGCATCGTGATCATGGCGTAGCGGTGCGGGGCGGGGTTTCTGCATGCCTCACTGTTTTTATTGCTACTGCCTTTTGGATCTTAAGCGGCTGGAAAGCAGGATTTATGCTGGCTGAAATGGCGGCAATCAGTGCATGTATATTAACGGCGCTGGATAATCCGGTGCCTGCATTGAAGCTGTTTATTCGTAGTAGCTTATATGCTTCGATCGTGATCTTCATATATGCCTATGGAATTTTTCCAAATATTATAGAATTCTGGCAGTTAGCGCTTGTACTTGCACCATTCTGCATATATTGCCTGATGCTTTTTTTGCATCCACCCTTGGTTGGAATTGGCTTGCCTTTGTTGATGGGTACGATCATGGGACTGAATTTTCAGAACCGTTATACCCTGGATCAAATTTCTTTCTTTGATGCCGCGATTGGTACAGTGATCGGGCCAATCATCGCTGTATTTATTATCCATATGATCCGTGCAATGTCGCCAGATATAACCGTACAGCGCATTTTGGCCATTCATAACCGAGCCATTCGTCAGGCACTGTATATTCCTTATGGGGTACGGTTCCGTATCCATTTACGTACGATGATTGACCGCATCGGGGTATTGAATACTAAAGCAGTAGAATCTGAAGATCTGAAAAATAAAATCAATAAGGCACTCATTGAATCCAGCGCCGTAGTGGATCTGGCACGGTTACAGGAACTCATACTTAAGTTGCCTGAACAGCAGCCTTTGACCCAGCAACTCGAAGATCTTCAAATACAGCTGGATGAATATTTTCGTGCCAAAGAAATTGGACAAAATTATGATGCTGCCTTCGCACAGTTAATTAACAGAATACAGGCTTTGGAAGCAGATCTTAGCATGCAGGAACACACAGATGTTGTAGAACGGCTGCATATTTCACTCAACAATATTCGTAGCAGCTTATGTCATATCAAGACACCGCCAAGATATGCAGGCGCAGGAGATTAATACATGGGAGAGCTGAATATCTATGGTGTGTATGTGCCGATTTTATTAATTCAAGCTGTGATTGCCTATGTTCTGCTTAGAATCTTGATGAAATGGCTAGACAGGCTAGTCGCAAATGACTGGATCATCATGCCAAATATCTTCTACTTATGCATTTACGTACTTTTGCTGGGCGCCGTCCATTGGACAGGCTTATTACTATGAAGTCTGATATTAAAATGATTGAGGAAAACCGTATATGACATCTGTCAATTTACGCAAATATTTGCGACCTGTACTTTTGACGGTAGTGGCTGTTCTCGCCATTTTAGTGATTCGACATATCTGGAATTATTATAATTCTGAGCCATGGACGAGGGACGGGCGTGTACGTGGTGATGTAATTCAGGTGTCATCAGATATTTCAGGCCTGGTCACAGAAGTACTGGTGCAAGATAACCAGACCATCAAGAAAGGGCAGCCATTATTTAAAATTGATGTTGAACGTCAAGAACTAGATGTTGAAGAAGCTCGTGCGGATCTTGCGAAAGCGAAAGCAGGTTTAGCGCAAGCTGAGGCTGAACTGGCGAACGCTAAAGCCAATGTCGTGAAATCCCAGGCGAGTATTCATCTGGCAGACAAAAATGCGAACCGTTATTCAAGCTTAATGGATGGTGCTATTTCAAAACAGGAACAGGATCAGATTTTTGCTGCACGAGATGAATCACATGCCGAGCATGAGCAGTCCTTAGCTGCAATCGAACAGGCCAAAGCGAATATCGAACAGCAAAAGGCATTAATACAAGTCGCTGAAAATAACCTCAATCTCGCGCAACTTAATTTACATCGTTCAGAAGTTGTTGCTCCGGCAAATGGGACATTATCAAATTTTGAATTAAAAGAAGGGAACTATGTCAAAGTTGGCCAAGCGGTTGCAGCATTACTAGATCGCAAACAACTCTATGTAGTGGGTTATTTTGAAGAAACCAAACTGGATAAAATTTATGTGGGAGCACCAGCTACAATTCAGCTGATGGGTGATTCGCAAAAACTTAAGGGCCATGTGCAAGGTATTGCCTCGGGGATTGAAGATCGCGAACGTACTGCTGGTTCAGGTCTTTTAGCGAATGTAAATCCAACCTTTAGTTGGGTACGTTTAGCCCAACGTGTCCCTGTTAAGATTATTCTGGATGAATTACCAAAGAATGAACTTGCCTTCGTTGCAGGGCGAACAGCAACAGTGCATATAGAAAAGCAAGAAAAATAAACTGACCTGTAATTCAATAACACAAGGTTCTTGACGAAAAGAGAACCTTGTTATGAATCCTGATTTAAAAAGATCAAATAGCTATATAAAAATAGTAATAATAAGAAGTATATAATTCAATCAATAAATTACCTTGTCATTACATTTTTATTGACCATTCGTTCAAATTTTTATATTTTCGTATGAACTTTTTTTAAACAGGAGGAATTTTTTATTATGAATGACGTAAGGCTTTTATATGTAAGTAAGTTCAAAGATGAGAGATACTCTACTTCTGAACTTTATAATATTTTAACAGAAGCCTTAGAATTTAATGAGTTACACAAAATCTTTGGTGCACTCTATTTCGGAAATAATTATTTTGTCCAGTGTTTGGAAGGCACTGAAGAAAGTGTAAAAGACCTTTTCTATAATCGAATAGTCAAAGATCCACGCCATAAGAACTGTGAAATTCTTTCTTATGAACTAATCGACTCATATCTTTTTTCTAGTTGGCACATGAAGTATGCCAATGTTCATAATGATCTCATTGAGTTCTTTATCAAGAATCATCATGATGGATTTAATCCTTATCTCCTGGGTCCAGACACTATTCCTGCTTTTATAGAATTACTCAGACAGCACGAAGATGATTTATACAAAGCCCAGGTGATGGCCTAATCAGATTAGATGTAGCATGTGATATGTTAATTTAAAGAAATTGCTATATTACATGTTATATTTATAATTTTAAGTTGTTGAAATTTATATAATAATTAAATTTTTAGTTTTAAAAAATAGAGATGGTTAGCCATCTCTATTTTTTAATAGATTTAAAATTCCGAGACAACTTAAATAAATTCCAGCACTTCAATTCTCAGTATTTAAAATATTTCCTGATTACATATTTCTATTCTTGAAATAAAATCCAGAGGCATAGTTAGTCTTTCAGCAGTTATTGTTTCGAAATGAACCCAGATAGCTGCGTCTCTATTCTCAAAACTAATACTTACAAGCTTAACCAAGTCATAGGGTTCAACATTGTGAGTCAAGATAATATTATAAAAGTGATCTGAGCGTACGTAAGAGATAAGCATTTGATGAATAGCTACTTGTTCATCGCTACTTAGCTCACTATATTTACTTAGTTCAGGTAAATCATGTTGTCTGTTCACTTTAGTCCTTATCGATCTTCAAGTTTTTTATAGAGGACCAGAATTTTATCAATTTAGACAGGGCAGCATTTAGTTGTTTTGTATAAATAATTGAACTTTTTATGAATGATGCTGAACAACAACGCTAGCCAGATTAAAGCGCACACTATAATTAAAACTGTAACTATAAGAGCGTAGAAAACAATGTCTCAAATAAAAATTTATGCTTTAAATAAAACAATCGAACTACATAGAATAGAACTGAGTAAAGCTATTCATCAAGCTTTAGTCAAAGAGCTAAATTGTCCCGAGAAAAGATTTTTCAACGATTTATACCTTATAGAGTCTGAAAATTTTATTTACTCAAAGGATCGATCCAGATCTTAGATCATTATCGAGATTTGAATGTTTGAAGGAAGAACAAAGAGACCAAGAGAGTATTTATTTAGGCTTTATTTAAAAATATAAGTCATTTATGTGGGATTAAATCCAATGATATTGAAATAACTATATTTGAAACTCCTATTTAACATAATATATATTATACGAAACGTATTATATATTAGCTTCAAATAGAAATGTCCGCCATAGATTCGCACTTATTGCTGATCTTGGCGGACATTCATATGTGAACATTAATCTTGAATAGATAGATAAAGCTTAAGTCAGATTTAAATTAAAACTCTTTTGTCACGCTTAACCCAGCACTCCAGTTACGTCCTTCTGCAGGTTCATAGAAACGACCATTGCTTTCGTTCACAATGACTGAACCTGAATAATCCTTATCAAACAGATTATCTACGCGTGCAAACGTTTTTATAGACAAATCTTTGACATTCCAGTTATAGCCTACATTAGCCCCAGCCACTGTATAACTTGGTGCAACTTCAGAGTTAATATCATTCACAAAAATCTGGTCTGAATAACGCACATCGAGACCTGCATTAAAGCCATTCTCAGGCTTCCATCCCAAACTTAAGAAAGCCTGATTCTTGGCAATCCCAGGAATATAGTTTCCATTGGGAATTTTCACTACAGCCACTTTTCCGTCTTTGCCTAGAATTTCCGGAATATCTGCATCAAAAGTTGCATCAATATAGCTATAGCTGGCTTGAGCTGCCAGACCACGCCAAAGATCTTTACTCCAGGACAGTTCCAGCCCTTTTCTTAACGTTTTATCTGCATTACGGAAAGTCGAACGCCCATTATCATTAACTGCAGAAACAATATCATCCTGAGTGCTAGTATGGAAAATCGCGGCAGTGAAATCACCAAAGCGATTCGCAGATTTTAATCCCAGTTCATAAGTTTCACTTTCAGCCGCTTTTAAGCTTAATACATCATTGCTACCATCAGCCGGATAAGCCATTTCGGTAAATGTTGGTGTTTCAAAACCTTGTGCATAGCTTGCATAAGTCATTAATTCAGGAAAAATTTTCCAACTTAATGCAACTGAAGGCAGCAACTTCTCATAAGTCGTTTTACCTGAATTATCGCCATTCGACTCGGTAATATAATGATCTTCTGATTTAAAATGCACATTGCTATAACGTATCCCGGCATCCAGCGTCCAATCAGGTGCAAAGTTATAAGAAGCTTGCAGATATGGATCGGCATTCCATAAGGTATTGTCTTCATCACGACGCAACTCACCTTTAACTCCTAAAGTGCTACCAATGAAGTTTTTATATCCTTTACGATCTTCAGTCATGCCATCAATTGCAACACCTGCAATCAGTTTGGTATTTTGAAGTATATCTTTACCTGTCCAGCGTAAGTCTGCTCCATAAAACTGACGGTCAAAATCAATCACACCGCCCGGGTGCTTTTCTAATGACTGAAAAAACTTAGAAATTGATTGATACTGAACAACCTCACGCTGTCCCCAATATGCCATACCATATAATTCATGCTGATCATTGACTGGCTTACTCCAAGTCAGACCTGTTTGAAACTGTTCAATTTCTTTTCTCGTATTAAATCCCTGAATTCTACTGTCTATTTGCTTTGGATTAGCTTTCCAATCTTTTTTTTCTAAACCACTCGGATCATCTGCTACAATTTTGACATAGTTATTGACCCAGTTAATTTTAGATCCATCCTCCAGATCCCAAGTCAGCTTGGCATTGTTCAGTACTTTATGTGCACCGCTATGGTCACGGAAACCATCCGTATCAAAATAAGATGAACTGATGATATAGCTTGGTTCAGAAGCATTCTCTGAACCACCTTGTAGCACCAGGTTCGTTTGGCCTTTATTCTGACTGCCACCCGAATATCCTAAAGTGACTGAATCAGGTCCCTGCCCTTCACGGCTTTGTGTCAGGATGGTTCCACCAGAAGAATTACCATATAGCGAGGAAAATGGACCACTCAGCACTTCAATATGATCCAAACTATTCAAGTCAATATTCGAGGTTTGCCCCTGCCCATCTGGCATGGTGGCTGGAATACCATCTACATATAAACGTACTCCTCGCACACCGAAAGTCGAACGTGCACCGAAGCCCCGTATTGAAATCTGTAGATCCTGAGCATAATTTTCGCGGTTATTGAGTTGCAAACCTGGTACACCTTTTAAGGTTTCAGACAGGTTTACATTTAAGCTATTTTGTTGTTCCTGATTCAGATAATAGGCAGATGCCGGGGTTTCCAGAATGGCACGATCTGTACGAGTTGCTTCAACCACAATGGGAGCCAGTCGCTGTACCTCTGTAACCGGTTCTTCCGCATAAATTCCTTGGCTGATACAAGCAATCAGACAGGATAAAGTCGATTTCATCGGCAACCGCGTGGTATGAAGGTGCATAGCTAATATTCCTGATATCTGGCATTCACTCATGCCATGGGAGTTCAAACGTTTTAAAAGTGTCTTATTAATTTTGAAAACTCAGCATCTGCAAAAGATCAAACTGAATACTTGCAGGAAAGCTGAGCTAAAAGTTCATCATTTTCTAATCAAGCTTTATTGTCATAACAGCCTGTATTTTGCATAAAAAAGCCTGACGAATCAGGCTTTTTTACTTAACTATAAAACTTCATTATTTATTGTCAGGTAGTGCATAGGCAACCAAAGAGTCACCCATTTTGGTACCGAAGGAACCGTGACCACCCGCCATAATCACAACATACTGCTTACCATTGGCTTCATAAGTCATTGGTGTCGCTTGACCACCTGCAGGTAGACGACCTTTCCACAGCTCATCACCATTAGTCACGTTGATCGCACGGATGTAATTGTCTTGAGTTGCACCGACAAACATCACATTACCTGCAGTCGAGATTGGACCACCTAACATTGGTACACCCATTTTAAATGGAGGCAATGGAATGCCCGGCATACTGTCACGAATCGTACCGATACGACGTTTCCAAGCGATTTCATGATTGGTCAGATCAACACCAGCCACATAACCCCATGCAGGTTGCTTACATGGTAAGCCGAATGGAGACAGGAAGGCACTGATTTCAACACCATAAGGCACGCCATACATTGGCTGTACCCCCGCTTCAGTACCTGCACCTTTGGCAGTCTGCTTACGGTTCGGATCTTGCGGAATCAGACGAGATACAAATGGCAAACCAATTGGATTGGTTAATGCGATTTGACGGTCTGGGTTGACTGACATACCGCCCCATTCGAATACACCGAGGTTACCCGGAAACACTAACGTACCATTTTCAGATGGTGGCGTATAAATACCGTCATAGTTTAATTTCTTGAACGATACACGACACATCAACTGGTCAAACATAGTGGCACCCCACATGTCTTTATCAGTCAATTTATCTTTAGGTGCCAGGTTAAAGTCAGAGAATGGTTGAGTTTTTGAATACCACTCGCCTTTGGTTTGCGGACCGCGTTTTACTGACTGAGGTACTGGTTTTTCAGTAATCGGAACGATCGCTTCACCTGTACGACGGTCTAATACAAAGGCATTACCGGTTTTGGTCAGCACGTAGATGGCTGGCACCATATTACCGTTTTTATCTTTGATATCAGTCAATGTTGGCTGTGCTGGTACATCCATATCCCACAAGTCGTGGTGAGTAGTCTGGAAGTTCCAGATCAATTTACCGGTAGATGCATTAATCGCTAGCATAGAGTTTGCATAACGCTCGTCTAGCTCAGTACGGTGACCACCGTAGATATCCGGTGTGCCTACACCTGTAGGTACATAGACAATATCCAACTGTGCATCATAAGCCAATGGCGCCCATGCGTTTGGTGAGTTATTTACGAATTTTTGACCAGGAGCTGGAATCGCGTTTGGATCTTCTGCACCAGTATCAAATACCCATAATAATTCACCGGTATTTACGTCATAACCACGAATCACACCTGAAGGTTCTTCAGTTGAGTAGTTATCCGTTGTTGAACCGGCGATGATAATGGTTGTACCTGTCACCACAGGAGGTGAAGTCGGGTTATAACCGCCTGGATATGGGAATGGCATGTCTTTTTGCAGATCGACTTCGCCGTTATTACCAAAGTCGGAACATACCTTACCAGTAGTTGCATTGACCGCCACCAAACGTCCGTCATTCACTGGTAAGATTACTTTCTGAGGACATTCGACAGACGTTGTAGAACGAGCAGCTAGACTGCTTTCAAAACCGGTAGTGTTATTGGCATCGTAATAAGACACTCCACGGCAAGTTAAATGCTGGAAGGTATTGTCCGCTTTCAGCTTAGGATCAAAACGCCATTTTTCCTTACCCGTCGCAGGATCAAGTGCAATCAGGTACTGGTGAGTGGTACACATAAACAGGTTATTACCCACTTTAATCGGGGTTACCTGATTGGTCGTTTCACCAGAATCTTTATCCGTTTTTACATCACCGGTATGAAATTCCCAAGCTAACTCCAGATCTTTTACGTTATCAGCAGTAATCTGTTTCAATGGAGAATAACGTAGGCCGGATTGAGTACGACCATAAGCAGGCCAGTCTTCGTCAGCAATACCTGGAATAGACTGATGCACTGCAGGCTGCTGTGATTTTAATTCGCCACGGATTTCTTGCGGATCATTAAATACAGAATAAATCATGACAGCAATCGTAATTGCCAGGGAGCCAGTCAGCGCCATTTTTGCAGCTTTGCTGTCACCAAAACCACGAGTCACTGCAGGAATCAGCAGGGCCAGACCGAATAGGCCTAAAATATCTAGACGTGGTGCCAGTGCAAAGAAGTCTGAACCCACTTCCCAAAGACCCCATACCACTGTACCAAGGACCAATACTGCATAAACAATAAGGGCTGTGCTTTTACGTTTTTGTAATAACACGGCTGTCGCCAGGAAGAACAGACCGGCAATGATGTAGTACCAAGACCCACCAAGTGTTGCCAGATATATTCCTCCAAATAGCAGAACCAAACCGAAAATGGCAGCAATAGCTGCCAGAATCGTTTTCAGTACTGAACCTGAAGACGAAGTATTCATATTGAACACCTTTTTTTTGATTTCTTGAACGTCTAAGCACTTAAGCGGCATAGACACCATATTGTTAAGTTCTTAGTTATAAATACATGAATACTTGGAGTATCAGTTCATCAATGCCCCAAAGTAATGGAAGAATCAATTGTGTATTTGCAACTAAAAACTCCGATTAGAACGACGTATTAAACTTGATTCCGCCTACCCAGACATTTTCACCGTCTTTATATGCGCCGACATGATGGACATATTGCAGGTTTGGACGGATGGTCAGCCAGTTAGTTGCATGAATGCCGTAATAGATTTCCGCATCGACTTCTTCACTACGGTTACCCAATACATCATTGTTCATATTGATCCGGGCAACACCCAAAGCAATTTCATCCTGTGGGCGGGCATTCATCGCACCTTTGTAGACAAGACCGACATTTTGCATATCACTAACTTGGTTGGTTTTAGAGTCATGAACAGTGACGTTCACGAAACCGCTTAAACCTCGTGATGTATCCCCTTGATGTGAAGTCAGCTGTTGCTTAGCTACAATCCACCCCCCGTGATGATGACCATTTTGGATTTGTTCATCTTGTGGAGTCACGCCATCAAATATTCTGGCATCAGCGGTACTGTAGTAATACCCGGCACGATATTCACCTGGCAGTTTTTGCTCACCCAGTTTCGGTGTCCAGACCACTTCTGCAGGAATGATCGCGCCTTTAGATCCGTCTGTGCTCAGGTTAAAGCCTTTGCCGCGTTCCAGATTCTCAGGGTTATATTCATAGACACCGACCTGGGTATAAACTTCCGGGGTAACGTTATATTTAACCCGCGCAGCCCATTGAGAAACCGGCCAGTTATACCATTGATCCCCTACCCAGTTACCCACTTGTGAACCGCACAATGCCAGATTCTGGAAGTCACAATCAAAACTGTTAAAGTCTTCACCTTCACCAAAACGTCCGACTTTTACATCCAGTTTTTGATCCAAGAATTGTTTCTTGATCCAAAAATCTGTTAGACGCCAAGTTTGACCGCGACCCCATACTTCCTGAACTGAACTTAAATGTCCTGTAAGCGCATCAGAAGTATTCGAAAGGTTGCGACCATCACGATGAGTTACTGTAATTTGTGCTTCAGTGTCTTGCCAGCCAGCAATTTTTTCCAGATCCAGATGAGTACCCAGGTTTAACTGACCTGTATATTCTGTGCTATGGCTATTTGAGCGTTTCGCGTCAAGTAAAGTCGCCATTTCACCTGTATATCCAAAGCTAAAATCATAGCCCTGCTCTTGAAGCTGGATACGTTGACCATTCCAGTCACCCAACATCCACGGACTTTCTGCACTAAATGCATCAGCGGCCTGAGTAGTTGTATTTGCCAATAGCAATCCAACTAAGGATGTATAGACAGCCTTAGATAAGGGAGAAATAGACATTAAATGCTTCACCTTAATCACGTTTTTACTAAATATAGTACACTCATTTAATTTTTTAGTTTCAAATAATGAAGGAAAAGTATTAATAATGTTATGAAGTTTAGCTAATCTAATTCTTTTGTTAATTTTAATTTAAGAAAATTTTAAATTTTAAATTCAATAATTTAAGAGAAAATAAATATAATATTAATAAAAATAATACTACCTATAAATATTTTTTCTACATCAGTTCTTTTGTACAAAAATTTACCAATTCGAATTGCGTAATAAAAAAATATTTGGTCTTTTGCTCATTTTATATACTAAAACTTGATGGTCATTGCCGTTCTATTCTTGGGTTTCTTAGCGAGGAAAATTGAGAAAAAACTAGATCTATATAGGTACTTAAACCCATTAAATAAGATAAAGAGTGATATCTGCTAAATAAAGTTTAAATATATGTAAAAATTATAATTATTGGCTATTCATATTAGATTATAGATGTATATCTTGTTTAATTCTTTCTATCAATATTCTTATTAACCACCTTATATAAGTTTTATCTTTTAATGGGTGATATTGAGTAAAACGAGTAATGATCATTAACTGAATTGAATCGCTACAAAATATGTAATGATTCTAGTTTAAAACCAAATAAAAAAATATTTTAATAATAATTATTAAATTTAAAAACAATAATTTATGTCAGTAAAAGTATATATTTTACTTTAAAATCTTCCCCAATATCCCCCTCTTTTCCTGCTTGCAATTAAAGCTTTTCAGTCACATGATTAAGTGATCAAGGCTGTATATCAAGTGAGTAAAATCATGACGCCTGAACAACGCTTCCAGGCCATTTTGGCCCAATCCAAGCAGCATGATGAAGAAAAATCCCAGCGCTCAAAGCTGGAAAATAACCTGATCGTGCTCAGTCATGAACTAAAGGAACTCGCAGAACGCATTGAGGAACAAGTCACTGATCTCATCTTCGCTGAAATGGATCATTTTCTAGAGTCCCAAGGCTGGAATTCAGAATTTATTAATACCAGAAATAAAAGATATACCCTGAATGAAAAAAATATTTATCTCAGCGCGCTTAAACCAGCGATTGGAAAATTTTTATTTGTGATCAAGCATGACCTATTTGAAAGTACTGAACATCAGGTGGAAGCCTGCTTTAAGGATAGTACGACCTTGAGTCATTTTAAAACTGCCATGCAAGGTGGAGATCTTAAAAATGATATTCCGATCAAGGCGCTTGAAGAATGGTTAAAAGGCTTACAGTTAACATTGCAGAAATTAAAAGCTGAAAGTAACCACCTTCAGGCTGATGGTCTGACCTATGAAGTAATTAAGGTCGGTCAGATCCATCATAAAAGACTGCCTAACTTTATCGAAGCCTTTTTATCCATTCTGGAGCATAGATAAGTCTGTTTAAAGTTAGGGTTAGTTTTTAAACTTTATTTACAGGCGCTGTAATTCATTGACCGCACTTCCCTGTTCTGCGAGCCATCTCGCGCGTCGCTGGAACAAGGCTGGAGCAGCCTGATTGACCTGATCAATTAAGATTTGTAGATCAGCACGTACCAGTTTTCGGTTTTCTACCACCATCTGACCGTTGACCATGGTCATATGTACATCCTGTCCTTGTACTGCATGTACCAGATTGGTATGTAAATTAAATAACGGGCCTTGATTAATCAAGGGTGTCATTCTTGGGGTCGCAATATCTACTGCAATAATATCAGCAAATTTCCCAACTTCTAAAGAACCAATCTGATCCTGCATACCTAAGGCTTTGGCACCTGTACGGGTCGCCATCTGACAGACCGACCATGAATCCAGTGCTGCAGCATCCAAACCGGAAAACTTCGCCAATAATGAAGCAGTTTTCATTTCTTCAAACATGTCTAAATTATTATTTTCTTTCTCGCCATCAGTACCTAATCCTACAGCAATGCCATGTTTAAGCATTTCCGTAATGGGGGCGGCGCCAGATGCCAGTTTCATATTCGATATCGGGTTATGTGCGACACCAACATTATAGTGTTTTAAAATTTCGATCTCTGCTGAATTGGCCCAGACACAATGCGCTAACAGGCATTGAGGTACATCCAGCATGCCCAATTGTTCCAGCGTCTGGATCGGGCGCACGCCATAACGTCGAAGGTTTTCTTCAACATCAAACTTGCTTTCGTTGCTATGCGTGTGAAAACCCGTCTGATATTCATGACACATTTTCTGGATACGTGCCAAGGCTTTTTCTTCAGCATAAAACAGATGTTCCAAGCCAACCCAGACCTGAATTCGCCCATTTGCAGCTTGATGCCATTTTTGAATTAAAGCTTCATTGCTGTTGAGGGTTTCAAAATAGTTGTGATCTGGATGTTCAGCCACATATGGCACCAGTACTGCACGTATACCTAATTGCTGTGCAGCCTCGGCACTACCCTCCATATAACGCCACATATCCACAATAGTAGTCGTGCCGGATAGCAGCGCTTCTGCATAACAGAGGTAGGAGGCAATTTTGGCATCTTCTGGCGTTAATACCCGATGCATCGGGTCAATAAATTGCTGCAGCCAGTCCCAGACTGGTAAACCTTCGGCAGTACCGCGGAGCAGGCCTGAGTGGCAGTGGGTATTAATCAAACCCGGCATCAATAAACTTTTGGGATACTGGGTAACTGCAGCTTCAGGATATTGCTGAGTTAATTCCTGTAATGTTCCTACCTGTTTAATGAGAACACCATCAATCAGGATGGCACCATCTTTAATACAGTCCAGGTTTGAGTTCATGGTCAGGACATAATCCGCGCTCATAATTTTCATAAAGTAATTCCTGAGATTTGTCCGATTAAGGGCTAAAGGTTTTGCCAAGTGACGCTGGTAAATTGAGTTTCAATAACTTCTTGTCACGTGAAATGAGGACTAAGACGACAATGGTTGCGATATATGGCAATGCCGATAACAGTTCATTCGGTACTTCTAGACCCAGCGCCTGGGCATGAAACTGCAAAATTGTTACACCACCAAACAGATAGGCACCCAACATCAAACGCGTTGGTTTCCATGCAGCAAAAACCACTAATGCAATTGCAATCCAGCCACGTCCTGCGACCATATTTTCAATCCACATTGGGGTATAAACCGTAGATAAAAATGCACCGCCAATACCTGCCATTGCACCGCCAAACATGACTGCACCATAGCGAATCGCCAGCACGTTATAGCCCATGGCATGTGCGCTTTCCGGAGACTCCCCAACAGCTTTCAGTAACAGGCCTAAACGGGTTTTACTCAGTACCCACCACACCAGCACAAAAGCAAGAATGGACAGATACACCACATAGTTTTGCTGGAACAGGACTGGCCCTATGAATGGAATATCAGCGAGTCCCGGAATTTTTAGGTTTTCCAGACCCGGTAAGGCCGTACTGACATAATTCTGTCCTAGAAAGGCTGAAATCCCGATCCCAAAAATAGTGAGTGCCAGACCACAGGCGGATTGATTGGTGCTTAAAGATAAGGTAAAAAATGCAAAAATTAGTGCCATCAATGTGCCTGCCAATCCGCCCATAAATAAGGCGCTGGCGACACTGGCTTCATACTGGCTAGCGAAAGCAAATCCAGCAATGGCACCGACCAGCATCATGCCTTCTACCCCAAGATTGATGACACCGGTACGCTCTGCTACCAGCTCACCCAGCCCGGCAAAGATCAATGGCGTTGCCGCAGCGACAGTTCCGGCAACAATTGCGGTTAATTCAATACTCATGTTGTTATCCTTCTTCTGTCTGGATCAGGCTGCTTGCGCAGTGGTCATGGTTTTTTTGATTTTCTTTTTGGTAAAACGGTAGCGGTTTTCAATCAGGGCATCTGAAGCCAACAGGAAAAATAAAAGCAGGCCCTGGAAAATTCCGGTAATCGCGACTGGGAGTTGCAACTGCATTTGTGCCAGTTCGCCACCTAAATAGATCAGCGCCATCAGGAAACCTGAAAGTACGATTCCAATGGGATTTAGTCGGCCCAGATAAGCCACAATAATGGCTGCATAACCATAACCTGGTGAAATATTCGGATTGAGCTGGCCGATTGGACCTGCAACTTCACAGATTCCGGCAATCCCCGCCATCAGACCTGAAATTCCCAAACTTAACCAGATGGCTTTTTTTGCTGAAAATCCTGCATATTGAGCTGCCAAAGGTGCCTGACCACTGACTTCCAGTTTATAAGCCATCAGACTCTTACGGATAAAAACCCAGAACAGCACCACTGCGATGATCGTGATAAAAATTGAGGCGTTAATCCGTGTGCCTTCCATAATCAGCGGCAGGGTCGCGCTTTCCGAGAACATTAAGGATTGTGGAAAGTTCATGCCATCTGGATCACGCCATGGACCATTGACCAGATACATCAGCAGGAAAAATGCCACATAGTTCATCATTAAGGTGGTCAAGGTTTCTTGCGCATTAAAATGGGTTTTTAGCAGCGCTGGAATCAGGCCCCAAATTGCACCACCAATCGCACCCATAATCACCATCAAAGGTAAAATCCACCAGCCGATCTGCTCATGAAACAGGATGGCAATACCACCGCCAAAGATGGCCCCCATAGCCAACTGCCCCTCAGCACCAATATTAAACAGACGGGCACGAAACCCAACAGCCAGACCCAAGGCAATTAAAATCAGCGGACTGGCTTTAATTATCAGTTCACTCAGGTTATAGACTGAGCTTAGCGGCTCAATAAAAAAGATATATAAAGCCTGAGCAGGATTCACTCCAAGCATTAAAAACAATAGGCTACCTACCGCCAGCATGGCGAGTAATGCAAGCACAGGTGAGAGCCATTTCATTAATTGAGAAGGATGTTCTCTAGGTTCTAATAAATGCATATTTACACCTCTTCTCTACGCATGCGCTTCATGGACAGGCTCGGATTCAGCCAGTATTGCTGGATCTGCCTGAATACCTGACATGAGCAGGCCAATCTGTTCTGCATTGGTATTTTTAGCCGGGACAGGTGCAGACAGCTTTCCACCAGCCAGAACACAAATCTGGTCGCTAATTTCAAACAGTTCTTCCAGCTCTTCTGAAATCACTAAAATCGCAACGCCTTGGCGGGAAAGATCAATCAGGGTTTGACGGATAAACATCGATGCGCCGACATCAACGCCCCAGGTTGGCTGGGAAATAATTAATACTTTCGGCTGTTGCAGGATTTCACGCCCTACAATAAATTTTTGCAGATTCCCGCCCGAAAGGCTGCGCGCTTCCGCTTGTGGCCCTGCGGCTTTTACTCCGAATTTTTCGATACATTGCTGGGCAAAAGCGACAGTTTTCTCAAACTGGATAAAGCCCCATTTGTTTAAACCCTGACGAAAAGCAGTCAATAAAGTGTTTTGTGCCAATGTCATATTCGGCACAGCACCACGACCTAAACGCTCTTCCGGAACAAAGCCCAAGCCTAGATCACGTCGCTGACCTGCACTGAGTTCAGAAATGTCATGATCTAATAGAAAGACTTGACCTTTTTTCGCCGTTTGCTCACCGGAAAGCAGAGCCAGTAATTCAGATTGACCATTACCCGAAATACCAGCAATGCCCAGAATTTCACCGGAATTTAGGTTGAGTTGAATATTGGATAAGGACACACCAAACGGATCATCAGTTTCGTAATTCAGGTTTTTTACCTGAAACAGCGTGCGATGTTCGCCTGTATATTCAACATGCGCATACGTCGGCAATTCCCGGCCAATCATTAATTTGGCCAGTTCACTGGTACTATTTTCAGAAGGCAATACATAGCCGGTGACTTTGCCATTACGCAGAATCGTCGCTTCATCACAGAGTTCTTTGATTTCATGCAATTTATGGCTGATATAAAGAATTGAAACACCTTGCGAAGCCACCAGTCGCAAAGTTTTAAATAACTGACGTACCGCTTGTGGGGTTAATACGGAGGTCGGTTCATCTAAAATGAGTAAGGAAGGATTTTGGAGTAGACAGCGGATAATTTCGACCCGTTGTCGCTCACCAACCGATAAAGAAAAAACTTCACGCCGTGGATCTACCGGTAAGCCATATTGTTCTGATACTTCGGTGATTTTAGCCCCTAAGCTTTTCAGGTCTATTTTCTCATCCAGACCTAATAAAATATTTTCAGCCACAGTCATAGTTTCAAACAGTGAGAAATGCTGGTACACCATACCGATGCCCAGTTTTCTGGCCATCGACGGACTTTCTATCTGTACTTCTTTGCCATTCCAGACGATATGACCGCTATCTGATTTCGTGGCGCCGTAGATGATTTTCATCAAGGTACTTTTACCAGCACCGTTTTCACCCAAAATGGCATGAATTTGCCCAGGTTGGACTTTTAAATTAATACTGTCATTTGCTTTCAATGAGTTATAGCTTTTGCTGATATTGATCAGCTCCAGTCGTGGAATTTGCTGCTCATTGAGCGATGACATTTCGATGTCATTTGACATGTGAGGCAGATCGCTCATAACTCAGTCTCCACTCATTTTGGCCCAGTCCATAAAGTGATTCATGGACTGGGGGATGATTTTTCAGGATTTACTTTCTTTTATTTTTAAGTCATACAAATAGTGAAAGAATTATTTAGGCAATGAACCTTCAACTCCTTTCACATAGAAGTTCATTTTTCCAAGCGCTTCATCTGTCATTTTTCCGCCCTTGGCAATCACCAAAGTTCCATCCTGTTTATAGATTGGACCCTGGAATGGATGTAATGTGCCTTTATGAATTGCACTTTGTGCACTTAAAGCGGACTGTTTCACCTTGACAGGAACAGCAGGCCCGAAGTTTTCAATTTTCACTGCATCCTGTTTTACGCCATACCAGAGAGCAGCAGGTTTCCAGGTTTTATTAGCCACTTGCTGCATGGCTGGTGTATAAATTTTTTCCCAGTGCAGTACTGAAGCAGCCAAATGCGCTTTAGGACCAAATTTGCTCATGTCTGAATCCCAACCAAAGGCATAAACGCCTTTTTGCTGGGCAGCTTGCACCACTGCTGGCGAATCTGTGTTTTGCATCAGCACATCAGCTTTTTGAGAAATCAGTGCCAAAGCCGCATCACGTTCTTTACCCGGGTTAAACCATGAGTTCACCCAGATGACTTTGGTTTTGACTTTAGGATTGACGCTTTGTGCACCCAAGGTATAGGCATTAATATTACGAACCACTTCCGGGATCGGGAATGAGGCTACGACACCCAAGGTATTAGTTTTGGTGGTTTGCCCTGCCACTACACCCAGCATGTAAGCACCTTCATAGGTACGTACATCATAGATGCCTAGGTTTTTCCCCTGCTTATAACCGGTCGCGTGCATGAATATGGTATTGGGGAACTGCTTCGCGACTTTTTCCATCTGGTTCATATAACCAAAAGAGGTCGCAAAAATCACTTTATTGCCCTGCTGTGCCAGATTACGAATCACACGTTCAGCATCGGCCGTTTCAGGTACATTTTCGATATAAGTCGTTTTGAATTTTCCGCCCAGAGCTTTTTCAGCTTTAATACGCCCCTGATCATGTGAATATGTCCAGCCATGGTCACTGGTTGGTCCAATATAGACAAATGCAGCTTTATCGACTGCAAAGCTCTGACTGCTGATCCCCAAACCCATAATTGCAGCCGCAATTACAGGCAGTGAAAATTTTTTCATTATCTTTTTATGTTTGGACATATTCAGCATAAATTGCCTCCGTGAATGCCATTTGAGTTTTATAAATAGCGGCTTTAAAAGATCTGAATCGACATCAAAAATTTTACTGATTGCTATATTTCTATTAATTAGCAACTTCTATTCCAATTCAGTTCAAAAAATAGAACAGGCGGATTGCAAGACACTTATAATTTTTAGAATGATCTGTTCTTTTATTTATTTTTATAAATTACAATTATTTACTACCAAGTATTGAGTATAAAAAAGTTGAACAGTTAAGAATATAAGCCGAAAAATATAGATATCAATCTAAGTCAATGAGCAAAGTTGCTAGAAAACCAGACTCAGCTCAAGATTGAGAAATTAATAAGATTAAATATTCAAGAATTCTTGTAATTTTCTTTTGTTCTGCGCTAGATAAGTGCGTCAGCTCTAAATCGTGTGCACCAATAAATGGCTTATAATTGGCAATGCACTGAATGAATAAAATGGATTTTTAAAAATAGAAAATTAAGGAAAGTATTTTTAGAAAATAGAGACTGGATTGTAGGGTTTTAAATTGAGCCTACAATCCAGAAAATCTGCTTTTATGGTCTTATAAATAATATAAATAAAATGAAGTAGAATTATAAAAAGAATAATTTCAAATCTTCACCGAGATGACCAGAAGTCTTTTTGCAATTGAACCGTTTCCTGTTCAAGTTCCATGATTGGTCCAATCAGCTCAATAATCTTCTGACCATGAGCAAAAACATACTCAGCATAAACACTCATAGTCGGATTCTCATTGTGGTTTCCAGTACATTGCAATAATTTTTCTTCGGTCATGGCATAGACCACCCGCCCGATATTGGCCCAATAAATCGTTCCAGAACACATGCAGCAAGGTTCAACTGCCGTATATAAGGTGCATTCAGCCAGATAATCCGGCGTAAAATTGCTGGCTGCGATCCGGGCTAAAGTACTTTCTGCATGGTTGACCGTATCAATATTACATTGGGTCAGTAAAACCGTTTCATGATCAGGCGCGACCAGGACTGCACCAAAAGGATGATGGCCTAAAGACATTGCTCGTTTGGCAACCTCATTGGATAATCTTAAAAAAGATAGCATTTGCTCATGGCTAGGCTGTGGCATAAATTACTCTAACAATCGAAAGTTCAAAGGTCATAGGTGCTTATAAAATAGGACTTTGAACAGATGGCATGGAATAAAAAAAGCACCCCAACAGACCAGGATGCATAAAGGAGGAAATTTAATTTAAACAATATAGCGCTTGCTTAGACCCCATTCCGCCAGAATGCGGCGATAAGTTGTCGAAGAACGGTCAGCTTCAAAATGTGCTTCCATCGTAATATCCAAAGGTAGCTCTTCCGGTTTTTGGCTTTCGACCATGTCCTGATCTTCAGCAAAAATCTGTGCGTTAAAATTGTAAACCGCTTGCAGATCACCAGTCGTATCAAAATTACGGGTCAACGGCACAAATAAGCGGGTTTTATTGTGAGATACCGGACAGCAGGCATTTAGAATTTTCAGAATGCCATTTTCCGGAAAATGCACCGTTAAAATCGCTGAAAATGGTGGATAAACATCAAACACACGTTTCCACAAAAATCCTTCGGGTGCCAGATGCTGCAAGCCATGTGGATAGTTGCTGACATCGCTGACATATTCCGTATGCAAGCCATAAGGGGTGCGTACAGTTGAATACTTTTGCACGATCGGGTTATCACGAGAAGCAAACGATTCATGATGCACCCAGGCAAAATGCGCCACATCAATAAAGCCTTCCAGCTGCCGGCCACTTGAACCACCGATATCAACAAATGGCGGTAAGATCGATTGGTGCTCTTCGCTCTCCCAGGTATCCAGATCAGGGAAATTAGCTTCTGATTCATCCCGGCTAAACAGGCTGGTCCAGACCAGACCATATTTCAAGACTACTGGAAACTTGGTTAAGGTAAAACGATCCGAAATGTTAGTCAGTTCTGGTTGAGCCGGTATTTTGGTGCATTTTCCTTGAGTGTTGTAATGCAGACCGTGATAAGGACAAATGATTTCTTCACCCTTTACCCAGCCTTTGGTTAATGGCACCCCACGATGCGGACAGATATCACGAACCAGATGAATGCTGCCACTCTCAGTTTGATATAGGGCCATCTTCACATCCAGAAGTTGTACCTGCTGTGGCGTAGTACTCACATCCTGTATACGGGCAACTGGATACCAATGCTGAGCCAGGATATTCCAGTCTGATGGGTCAAAGCCGCTACAGTGCGGTTGACTGAATAAATTAAGCACCGGGATAGCATTCATAGTTCACTCACAAATATTTATTGCATGACAACGGCTTAAATTTTTATCTCATTAAGCTGCCTTGTTGTTCTTTAATAAAATTAGCCAAATGCCTGTTCTGCTGTCTATTAGAATGTTTCGTAGCCCATGTTCCAAAAAATAGAACACAAAACTTTTACCGTTCCATTTCTTTGAAAATTGGCACAGAAATCGCTTATCCACTTGATAGAACCAGAATCACTTAGTTTCCAGCTGAAAATTATGTGATTAAAACGATGTGCAGGTGGATTGACGTGATTTTATGAATATTACTTTTTCAAGATTTTCAGAATATTTTATTGCCGTAGCCAAAACAGGCAGCCTCAGAAAAGCAGCTGATCAGCTTTATATTTCTGTCTCCGCGATTCATCGTCAGATTGCTCTAGCAGAAGAAGAATTTGGCATCGTGCTTTTTGAACGGTTGCCGAGTGGCCTGAAGCTGACATTAGCGGGTGAATTGCTGTATGCAGATCTACTCAAATGGCAAAAAGAATTCCAACAGACCTGCGTACGTTTTGATGAAATTCAGGGTTTATCGCGCGGCAGCATTGAACTCGGGCTCATTGCGGCACTCAGTGACGGTTTCGTTTTAGATTCTCTACAATATATGTATGAAAACTATCCCTGGATCAATTTCAATATCCAGATTCAGGAAAGTGATACTGTCTCTAAAATGATTATGGATGCTGAAGTTGATTTTGGCATTCTGCTCAATCCTAAAAGTCATAATCAGCTCGAAGTCATGTCTTTTGTGGAAATCCCGGTTGGATTTGTGATGGCCAAATCTCATCCTTTAGCTCAGGCAGAAAAAATCTATTTTTCCGACACTTTATACTTTAAGCATCTCATTCCCTGTGCCCCTTTAATCATTCATAACTATGTCTATAGCCTGTATAAACATCACCAATTTATGCCACAGCAAAAGCTGGAGTGTAATGACATTCGCATGATTACCTCTCTGGCAGAGCGCAACTTAGGGATTGGGGTACTGTCCTACATTGATGCTTTGCCTTATTTAGAACGTGATGAACTGGTGTTTAAACCGATCATTGAAAAAGGTATGCATCCACTGACCCTTGCCCTTTGTGTGGCACCGAAACGGCAAATTTCCCGTATCTCACAAATCATGATGAACCATCTGATCGACCAGATGGAAGATTTAAAAATTAAATTACAACAGCTTAATACTTCATGTGCTGCCTGATTTAGCTACAGCACGAATAATATTTATTGGAAATAAGATATGACAACCTTATGGATTAAAAACCCTCTTGCTGTATTTACCGCAAATGATCTGGATGCCCGTGGTGGCTTGGTCATCCGTGATGGCAAAATTATTGAACTGGTGGCTCTAGGACAAACCCCAGCATCATCTTATGACCAGTTCTTTGATGCCCAGAATTTGGTGATTACACCGGGACTGATTAATAGCCATCATCATTTTTATCAGACCTTAACCCGTGCCTGGGCTCCTGTGGTCAATGCTCCGCTATTTCCATGGTTGAAAACCTTATATCCGGTCTGGGCCAAATTGAATACTGAACAGCATTATCTAGCCACTCAAATAGCATTGTCTGAATTACTGCTTTCCGGTTGTACCTTTGCTGCGGATCACCATTATCTGTTTCCACAGCAGCTGTCCGATGCCATTGATGTTCAGGTTGAAGCATCAAAACAATTAGGGATTCGTGTAATGCTGACCCGTGGTTCCATGAGTCTGGGTGAAGATTCTGGTGGCTTGCCACCACAGCATACCGTACAGGATATGGATACCATTCTGCTGGACTCAGAACGACTAGTGCAGAAATATCACCAGCGTAGTGCTGATGCGATGGTCAATATTGCGCTTGCACCATGTTCACCATTTTCAGTCACCCAAGAAATTATGCGAGAAAGTGCTGCACTGGCAGAAAAACTGGATGTACGTCTGCATACACATCTGGCCGAAACACTGGATGAAGAACAATTTTGTCTGTCCAAATTTGGCATGCGCACCGTCGATTATCTGGAAAGTGTAGGCTGGCTTAATTCTAGAACCTGGCTGGCGCATGGCATTCATTTTAATACCGACGAGATCCAACGCTTAGGGCGGGCTCAAGTCGGTATCTGTCATTGTCCGCATTCCAATATGCGTCTGGCTTCAGGGATTTGTCCAACCATGGATCTACTGGAAGCAGGAGCAGTCATTGGTCTAGGTGTGGATGGCTCTGCTTCGGGTGATGCGTCTAACCTGATTCTGGAAGCTCGGCAGGCGATGTATTTACAACGTTTAAAATATGGTGCAGAAGTGATTACGCCTGAACGTGCTTTAACCTGGGCCACACAAGGCTCGGCACAGGTACTGGGACGTGAAAAGCACCTAGGACAAATCGCAGCAGATTTTCAGGCAGATTTAGCTTTTTATAGTCTGGATGATGTGCGTTTTTCAGGGATTCATGATCCGATTGCCGGCCTGTTACTGTGCGGTGCAGACCGTGCCGAACATGTCATGGTGAATGGACAATGGGTCGTTAAAGACCGGGAAATCCTGAATCTGGATCTTGAAGCGGTTCAGGCTGCACATCGTCAGGCAGCGAAAGCTTTACTTGCGGCCTAAAAAATCTATTAGCGAATTCCTGTTATTTAAATATAAAAAGCCCTTCGATATGAAGGGCTTTTTGCCAAGAGATTAAACGCAGAATTAATCTAAAGGATTGCCAATAATATTGCTGATAATCCCTTTCATGATATGCGGTCCCTGCTCTTTACGCAGTTCTTCATACCATTCTTTGGTCACGGCTTCATCTTTCATATGTGTCACATCACACCGTTTACGTGCACGCAAGACCAGCTCATTGGCACGCTCATTGCGTTTGTTCTGATAGCGTTTCAAGGCATCTTCCAGACCCAGCGTATTAATCTGTAAAGAACGAGCCAGATAGATTGCATCTTCCATGGCCTGGCAACCACCCTGACCAATATCCGGTGTGGTGCTATGTGCGGCATCACCAACAATTACAACACGACCTTTATAGAACTGGGCAAACGGTTCAATATCATGAATTTCAACCCGATTGGTTTTCTGTTCATCCAGCGCGTCAATCAGATGCTGAACCGGCGCACACCAACCTTCAAAATACTGTTTCAATAAGGTTTTATATTCTGCCCGATTATTCTCTAAACCGACCGGCAACGGTACATCAAAGAAGAAATAGAATTTTCCGTCTGCCACAGGCATCAGCGAAACGCGCTTACCTTGTCCGACAAATGTGGTCCATTGATCTGCCGGAGTAAGCTTTTCTGAAATTTCTACCAGACCATTCCAGTTGACATAACCGGCATAGCGACGAGAAACCTGTTCGCCCAGTACATAGGCACGGGTAATGGAATGGGTTCCATCTGCGCCAATCAGTAGGTCTGTTTTAATTTCTGTACCATCCGCAAATTTAACCAGAACACCGTCTTTCTGTTCTTGCAGCTCAACCATCTTCTTGCCCAGCTGAATATCTTCACGGCCAAGCTCGTCCATCAACATGTTCTGTAAATCAGCACGTGCCACCGGATATGGACGTTGTCCCACTTCTTCAATCAAAGGCAATAAACTGAACTGGGTCATGGTGTCGCCCGTCAAACCATCAATATAGGCCAGCTGATCCATCTGACCACCGAGCTTGGCCACCTGCTCAGTTAAGCCCAGATAATTCAAACATTTTACCCCATTTGACCAAAGTGAAATTGCCGCGCCCACCGGTAAAATCTTTTCTGCCTGTTCATAGATGGTGACTTTATGCCCAAACTTTTTTAGTGCAATTCCTGTGGTCAATCCCCCCATCCCTGCACCAATAATTGTAATCTCCATCTATATGCTCCTCTCAAAATTGTGTTTCTTCCTCCCTGTGTAGCTAAAAGCGTGCCATTTCGAAAATAATGCACTGATTTTTCTCAAAAGTTGGCACAAGCCGTGCATTCATCTATTCATTAAAAACCTGTTTTTATAAGGTCTTTCAGCAGAATTACAGACTTTTATAAAAAATTAGATTCACGTTAAACATAATTTGAATGGAAGATAGTTATGGCAACATTATTTGCACCCATTTTCGAGATCCCTGCCCATATCCAGCAGCTTACCAACTTGGCTGATAGCCGGATTGGTGCAGAAATTCTTGAATGTTCAGATGATTTTTTTGCTGAAGCAAAACGAATGTTGCAATTTGATGCACCAATTTTTGTTGAAGATAAATTTGATAATCATGGCAAATGGATGGACGGCTGGGAAACCCGCCGCAAGCGTCATGCCGGCTATGACTGGGCGATTGTCAAACTGGGGGTAGCTGGAACCATCAAAGCACTAGATATTGATACCACATTCTTTACCGGAAACTATCCAGCTTCTGCTGCAGTTGAAGCCTGCTATGCACCAAATGGTGACTTAAGCACCGCAACCTGGCACTCAATTTTACCAAACAGTATATTAGGTCCGAGCCAGCATCATATTTTTAATATTGATTCAGACGAAGTCTTTACACATGTACGCCTAAATATTTTCCCTGACGGGGGTGTAGCTCGCTTTAAAGTCTATGGTGAAGTAAAAATTCAGGTTCAGGACAGCAATCAGGTGATTGATCTGGTCGCTCTGGAAAATGGCGGTCGTGTCATTGCCTATAGTGATGCGCACTTTGGTCATCCACGTAATCTGATTAATCCGGGGCGTGGCATCAATATGGGTGATGGCTGGGAAACCAAGCGCCGTCGTGCACCCGGCTTTGACTGGTGTATCTTGGCTCTAGGTCAGAGTGGCCAGATTGAAAAAATTGAGATTGATACCGCGCATTTTAAAGGTAACTTTCCTGCTCAAGTCTCTATCCAAGCGATTTATATTGAAGATGCGACTGACCAGCAGTTAATTCCGCAAAGTATGTTCTGGCCATTCCTGCTTGAAGCACAAGATATGCAGATGGATCATATTCATAGCTTTGTTGAGGAAATCTTAAAACAGGGAAAAATTTCTCATATTCGGGTGAACATGATTCCGGATGGTGGCATTAGCCGGATTCGACTGTGGGGAAAAGTTGCCTGAGTAATTATATCTATGAGCATGCAAACCATAAAAATACAGCCCTTAACTGCTGAAAGTTTCTTGCCTTATGGCGAGGTAATTGCCTGCGAAGGCAATGATTTTTTCCATATTAATGATCAGCACACCGAGCGTTATCATGCTCTGGCGGTTGCTGAAACAGATGCTAAAGTTGGTCTAAGTATTTTTAGAAATATTCAGACTACAGCCATTCCCTTTGCAATCGAAATGCTGGAACGTCACCCTGTCGGTTCACAAGCGTTCATCCCGATGCAGGGCCAGAAATTTTTAATTGTGGTTGCGCCTAATCTGGATCATGAAAAGCCTGATATCAGTCAAATTCAGGCTTTTATCAGTAATGGTACACAAAGTGTAAATTACCGTGCCGGTACCTGGCATCATCCTTTGCTGACCTTTGAAGCTCCAAGTGATTTCGTGGTAATCGATCGGATCGGCACTGGTCCAAACTGTGATGTTTATACTTTTCCTGAAAAGATTTTTATCGAAAATTAAGCCCATTAAATTAAAAAGCCCTTATTGATAAGGGCTTTTTAATTTCTTATTTTAGAAATGATATTTCACTAAAGCACTCACGTTATTTTCATCTGCATCCGGAATACCGTATTTGTTATTCCAAACCGAATGCTCAATACCGAGATATAAATTGGTGTCAGGAGAAATATGCTTGCCGACATTCCATTTCCACTGAGTCGTCCAGTTCATCTCACTCGCATGATCATCTTCAGCAGTTGACCAGTCCAGGAAGCCATCTACCAGGAATTCTTCAGTACCCAATTTAAATGGCACACCATAGGTCAAGGTGAGCTGATAGTCGTCTTCCATATTTTCGTTATTTACACGATAAAGATTCACGCTGGCATAATTGAATTTTGGAATAGCCAGGTCGAAACCTACGCCGTACAGGAAGTTATCAAAACCTTCACCACCTTCCCAAGTCGTTGCTACCAGAACATCTTTCACTGGACCAAATGCCAGCTTTTGACCTGAAACTTCACCCAGACTTAAACGTGGTGAAAATTCAAAATAGCTTGATTTAATATCGTCAGAACCACGCATACGGTCAATGAAAAAGAAGACATCTGCATATTTAACTTTTGCAGCGTATTCAACAGTTAGGGTTGCCTGTTTTTCATCTACAACTTCATAGTTTTCCCCATAAAGCCCAGTAACGCTAAAATCCTGCCAGACTGGTTTTGCCTGTGCAGATGCTGCACCCCATGCAAGTAATGTTGCAGCAGCAACTTGAGTAAATTTCATAAATAAGGTTCCCCAATGGAATTAAAAATCTCATTCTGGATTAAGCAAGAACAAAGCCAACTTTTTTAATTTTTGATAAAAAAGCCCATGACTGGCATGGGCATATGGAGGAAATCATACTTTAATGCAGCGTTTCTGCAATCTTTTCCGGAACCTCTGTTTTCGACTTGAACATTTGCAGATGATTAAACAGAATGTTTAAAAGGATCGCCATTAAACAGGTTGAACTGATGCCAGAATGAAATAGGGTTTGAAACCATTTTGGAAAATTAGCATAGAAAGAATAGTCAATAATCGGGATCATGCCGGCTGCAATTGAAGTTGCAACAATAATCAAATTCTTTTGCTCGTTATAATCAATTTTTGCCAGAGTTCGGATGCCGCTTGCAGCCACTGTACCAAATAGCACCAATCCTGCACCACCAAGTACCGGAACCGGAATTGCGGCGATTAGTCGGCCCATAATTGGAAGTAATCCCAAAACCACTAAAATCATACCGCCAGCAGCGACCACAAAACGGCTTTTAATCCCGGTAATGGCTACCAGCCCGACGTTCTGTGCAAAAGCACTTTGCATGAATGAACCAAAAATCGGTGCAACTGCACTTGAGAACATATCTGCACGCAGACCATTGGAAATACGTTCTGAATCTACTTTGGTTCCAACAATTTCACCCACAGCAATAATATCAGCTGTTGTTTCAGTCATAATCACCAGCGTCACGATCAGCATGGAAATGATTGCACTGAGTTCAAAAGTTGGCATGCCGAAAGCAAAGAAACTCGGAAATTGTACCCATGCACCATTGCCGACTTTACTAAAATCGCCAAAACCAAACAGATAAGCCAGCATTGAACCCAATACGATCGCCAATAAAATAGACAGGCGACGAATCGAGGCATTTCTACTCAAGTTTAGACAGATCACAATGGCCAAGGTCATCACGGCCAAACTGATATTTTCTACACTTCCCCATTCAGGTGCATTTTTATTGCCCCCCATCATCCAGCGAACGGCTACGGGTAAAAGTGATAAACCGATAATCGTGATCACACAGCCGGTCACGACTGGCGGGAAAAAACGGATAATTCTAGAAAAATAAGGCGCAAGGAAGAAACCAATTAATGAAGCTATGATGACTGCACCATAAACAGCTGATAAGCCGCCACCTGTAGTTACAATCGCCACCATCGTCGCCACACCCGCAAAGGAAACCCCTTGTACCAGTGGCAATTTAGCCCCGATATATTTCACTCCAATGGTTTGTAAAATCGTAGCCAGACCGCCAACAAACAATGCAGCCGCAATCAATAAACCGATTTGTGTAGCTTCCAAACCTGCGGCAGTACCCACAATGAGTGGTGGTGCGATAATACCACCGTACATGGTCAATACATGTTGCAAGCCATAGGCTGCACTTTTGCCTGCGCCCAGATATTCATGTTCTGGTGAAATGTTTGTGCTTTGTTCTGTCATTCTTTTTCTCTCCCTGAAAGCTTGAATAAAAAAATCAGCTTCCGCGATATGTGGAGTACGCGAATGGGCTGATCAGTAAAGGAATATGAAAGTGCTGAGAGGCATCTTTCACCTGAAAATGAATGACTGCTTTAGGAAAGAAAGTTTCTAGACCTAAGCCTTCAAAATAATCAGAAGTAGCAAATTCAAGACTGTATTTACCTTCCTCAAATTCGGTTAAACCAAAATCTGTGACTCGACCATCTGCATTGGTAAATGCTTTTCCGAGTAATTCACCTTCTTCATCAAAGAGTTTGATTAAAACATGTGCTGCAGGTTTGCCGAGATGCGTATCTAAGATATGAGTGCTGATCATGCTTGCAGCTCCTGTGACAGTCTTAATAAAGCGATTTCCGCCAGTTGCGTATGAACAATACCTTTTTCAGTTTCCGGATCATTAGCTAAACGATCTTTCAAGGCATTCAGCACTTCTTGGCTATTTAGACCAGCCGCTTTAATCAGGAAGATATAACCGTATTTTTTTTCATAAGCGATATTGCCTTCTAGCAAAGCTTGCTGAGTTGCTTCGTCCTGAGTTATCGCAGCCTGTTCACGATTGGAAAAGTTTTTTTCAACTTCGCTTAATTCAGCCTGTGCCTTTTTTTCACCAATACGTGGATGATTATCCAAAGCTGCTTTGATTTCGTCCCAGGTCCAGGTTGCAGCCTGTTGTCTGGCTATATTCAATACATCTTCAACAGATGCGTAAGGACGCTTTGCTTCAATCTGGGTCGACCAGCTCGGTATTTGCACACAGTGCTTTAAAAAGGTAATGGCCTCTTCTGAAGATGCCTGATTAAATTCAACGAGTTGCACTATTAAATCGCCTGATGATATTCATTTTTTGTTCAGTACAGGTTTTGCAATAACAGTGCCAAATCTTCTTAATCTTGTGTTTTTATATGATGTATAAAGCAAAAAAGAGAACTCAAGGTTCTCTTTTTTAATATATTTTTCTCATTTTGGTGCGTGATATTTATACCAATGTGCTGCAATATCACCCCGTCGGCAAATCCAGACTTTTTTATAACCTTGCACATAATCGAGGAACTTTTGTAGGGCTTTAAAGCGTCCTGGCCGCCCTAAAATACGACAATGCATCCCGATCGATAGCATTTTTGGTTCAGTTTCACCTTCAGCATAGAGTACATCGAAGGCATCTTTTAAATATTGATAGAATTGTTCCCCGCTATTAAAGCCGCCCGGTGAACTAAATTTCATATCATTGCTTTCTAAAGTATAGGGGATGATCAAATGAGGGCGTGTTTCCCCTGCCCGATTGGTCAATGTGCTCCAAAATGGCAAGTCATCTCCGTAGTTGTCGCAGTCATATTGAATCTGAGGAAATTCAGCCAGTAATTGACGGGTATTTGGACTATCCCGACCGGTATACCAGCCGATTGGTGCTTTGCCGAACAGAGCCTCCAATACGCTAATCGCCTGATCCATATACTGGCGTTCAAGTTCAATCGGCATGTCCTGATAATGTACCCAGCGCTGACCATGTGAAACTACATCATAATTAGCTTCTTTAATCGCTTCGACTATATAAGGATTACGGATTAAAGCCATCCCAACCCCAAAAATAGTCATCGGCAGATTACGCTTTTTAAACTCGTTATGAATGCGCCAGAAGCCTGCACGTGAGCCATATTCATACATGGAATCCATCGACATGTGTTTGTCTGGAAAGCTGGCTGCGCCGATAATGTCAGATAAAAATTGTTCTGAACCGGCATCACCATGTTCAATGTGGTTTTCACCACCTTCTTCATAATTCAGTACAAACTGAACTGCGACACGGGCCTGATTGGGCCATTCTACTTTAGGTACATCACCATGATAGCCAATCAAGTCACGTGAATAAGGCTGGTTTCGAATTTGATCTATGAGTTCTTGTCCGCGTAGATAGGTACTGGTCACGTTTAATCCCTGATGTGTTATATCAAACAGTAAAATTGAATAAGCGTGACAAGCAATTTATGCGCCAAAAAGGATCATTTAATTTCTTCTAAATTCACCTATTAGTTTTGCCAACTTTTCCATACCATCAAATGTAGTTGGAATCTTATCGTCAGATGAGACCAGTGGAGAAAAAATAATATTCTCAAATTTTTCAAAACCTGCTGAATTTTTCTTATGTAATGTCTCTGAATCCTCAGCATAATTATGAATAAACTGGCATAACGCCATACGGAGTTCAAGTTGCATCATTTGTGACTTGATAGAACGAGCTTCTTGCAAATTGATGCGATAAAAATAAAACAGAAATAAGATTAACGAAATCGAGGGTATCAACATGTACCAGATCGTTGCGGAATTTATCTCTATTTCTCTAGCAATCAAACAACTAAAAAATAAAATTTCTAAAATCGGTATTATTAAAATAAATCTAAAAATCCATTTGTAATTCGATGTGGGATCTTTTAAATCATTCTTTTTTTGATCATATAAACTTTTAAATCCTGCATTAAGCAAAACAAAATCATATTTTTGCTTGCTACTTTCTAATCGAGATTCTAATTGGGTGACAGCATTTTGTTTGGTTTGAAGTGTATTCTCCCAGTTTTCAATTGTAACTAAAACTGAATCAATCTTATTGAATGAGTTTAAATATTCTTCAAATCTAGGTTCTTTAATAGTTTGAGAAATTTTTTGAAAATTAGGATTACTATAAATTTCGCTCATTATCAAAAACGGAATTTGATCAACAAACGAAAAAAAATAATTTAAGTTGCTTTGGAAATTAGATTTATTATCTTCTATGAAATTAAAAAAAGGTTTAAGCATTCCGGGATTAGTTATCCCGTCCCTGAAATTTCTTTCTTTATAATAAACATACATACAGAGAGTAAATATTTCTAACTTTTCACGATCACTCACATTTTTTTTATTTTCAAATATATGTTCTAAATTAAATCCGTAATATTGTTTTGTTAGAACACATTTCTCTTCAAAAATTCTTAGATGTGATTCTGGTAATGTACTTACAAATGCTAAATTCTCCACTAAGGATCTAGACCACTCATCTAAATTAAGATTGTCCTTAACCCTTATATAAAGTTCTAAAACTTTATCAACAGCATTCGAAAACTCATCACTTAAAAAAGAAAAACTCATAACTTTTTACATTTACTGTATTTCACTTGAATATTATATAAATCAAAAACTAAATCAACTTCATCCCCCTAACTTGCTGCCAAAAAATGGAAAAGAAATATAGCTAATATTAAATCCCTCCTAACCTCCCTTTATTAAAGGGAGGTTAGGAGGGATTTAGAGAGATTCTTAAAATAAAAAATACCTCTGCGCCATTGGCAGTACTTCCGCAGGTTCACAGATCAGATGCACACCATCTGCACGAACTTCATAAGTTTCTGGGTGCACTTCCATCACAGGACAGTAACTATTATGTTTCATGTCCTGTTTGGTTACCTGGCGCGTCGCTTTACATGGTGAAATCAACTTTTTCAGACCTAATTTTTCATGTACGCCATTCTCAATTGCAACTTGTGACAGGAACGTAATACAGGTGTTATGCACACCACGCGGATAAGCCCCAAACATTGGACGATAATGCACAGGCTGTGGCGTTGGAATAGAAGCATTAATATCACCCATCGGCGCTGCTGCAATCATCCCACCTTTGATAATCATGGATGGTTTGATTCCAAAGAATGCAGGTTTCCACAATACCAGATCAGCCAATTTACCTTCTTCAACAGAGCCAATTTCGTGGCTCAAACCATGAGTAATGGCCGGATTAATCGTATATTTGGCGATATAACGTTTGACCCGGTTATTGTCTTTATAGGCAGTATCACCTTCCAAAGGCCCACGTTGCACTTTCATTTTATGCGCCGTTTGCCAAGTCCGTAAAATTACTTCACCGACACGTCCCATCGCCTGAGAGTCTGATGACATCATGGCAATCGCGCCCATATCCTGCAATATATCTTCTGCAGCAATGGTTTCACGGCGGATACGACTTTCTGCAAAGGCCACATCTTCTGCAATCGCTGGATCGAGATGATGACAAACCATCAACATGTCCAGATGTTCATCAATGGTATTGACGGTATATGGACGGGTGGGATTAGTTGAAGATGGCAATACATTCGGTTGACCAATGGCTTTTAAAATGTCCGGCGCATGTCCGCCACCTGCACCTTCGGTATGGTAAGTATGAATGGTTCGATTTTTAAAAGCTGCCAAAGTTTCTTCCAGAAAGCCACTTTCGTTTAGTGTGTCAGTGTGGATGGCGACTTGCACATCGTACTGGTCGGCTACAGTCAGACAGTTATCAATCGCTGCTGGTGTCGAGCCCCAATCTTCATGCAGTTTTAATCCGACTACACCAGCTTTGATTTGTTCTGCAATTGGCTCTGGCTGGCTTAAGTTGCCTTTACCTAATAAACCAATATTCATCGGTAAATCATCAATCGCTTGCAACATGGTGGCAATATGCCAAGGCCCTGGAGTCACGGTTGTCGCAGAAGTTCCAGCTGCCGGACCTGTACCGCCGCCGACCATCGTGGTTGTGCCAGACATCAGTGCCGTTTCAACTTGCTGCGGACAGATCCAGTGAATATGGGTATCAATTCCGCCAGCTGTTAATATTTGTCCTTCGCCAGCAATGACTTCTGTAGCCGCGCCAAGTGGAATAGTAATATTTGGCTGAATATCCGGATTACCGGCTTTACCGATTTTCCAGATTCGACCATTTTTAAAGCCTATATCTGCTTTAACAATGCCCCACCAGTCGACAATCAGCGCATTTGTAATGACAGTGTCAGCCACTTCAGATGACAAAAGTTGTGATTGACCCATACCATCACGAATGACCTTGCCGCCACCAAATTTAACTTCTTCACCATAAGTGGTGAAATCCTGTTCGACTTCAATGAATAATTCAGTATCAGCTAGACGAACACGATCTCCTACAGTCGGTCCAAACATTTCGGCATAAGCACGACGTGACATTTTCATGATTTATAAACCTTTATAATTCTGCTGCAATTTTTATGAATCGAGCTTGCGCATGATTCGCCCGGCGAAACCGTAAACCTCACGTTTACCTGCTAGTGCAACCAATTCCACATCACGTTTTTGCCCTGGCTCAAAACGAATCGCCGTACCAGCAGCAATATTTAAGCGAAAGCCTTTGGCCAGCTCACGATCAAATTGCAAGGCATCATTGGCTTCAGCAAAGTGAAAGTGTGATCCGACCTGAATCGGTCGATCACCAATATTAGCAACAGTCACTTTCAAGATTTCCCGACCGACATTCATTTCAATATCGCTCTCAGGTGTAAAAATTTCCCCTGGAATCATATGCTGCTCCTATACGATCGGTTGATGGACAGTGACCAGCTTTGATCCATCTGGAAAGGTTGCCTCGACTTGCACTTCTGCAATCATTTCCGGAATGCCTTCCATGACATCATCACGTGTCAATAAGGTCGTACCGTAATGCATTAATTCACTGACCGTCATGCCATCACGCGCACCTTCAAGCAATGCCGCAGAAATATAGGCAATGGCTTCTGGATAATTCAGTTTTAAACCACGAGCTTTACGACGCTCTGCCACCAGACCCGCAGTAAAAATCAGCAGTTTATCTTTTTCTGTAGGGTTGAGTTCCATAACTGGTTCCTCATTGATATATATGTATTTCTAAGCAAAATATGTGCAAGATTCGATATTTGGTGTTCTCTCTCCCTTTGGGAGGGAGTTAGAGGGAGGGTTTTAATAAATGTTTAATCACCTCTCCCTAACCCTCTCCTATAAGGAGAGGGAATTAAAGGATTACGTCCGCCAAATCCTCGGAAATGCCTCATCCAGACCGAACCAGTAACGTCTTAATCGAGCGCGAATTGCAGCAAAACCATCATGGCATTGACGGACATCATCTCCCAGAAAACGTGCACTAATTACATCGCCAAGCAAAGTCAAGGTAATCGGTACATCCATCCGCATAATAAGCTCACGAATTAAATCGAGATGCTGTTCCAGATAAAAACTCGCGCGATATTTTTCAGGCGGTACAGCCCAGAAGCTACCCATCACCGCATGTCCATTCATACCTAGACATGAACTGAGCCAGCGGTCATTGCCCTTAAAATTCAAGGTGTCTGCAACCAGCAATTTGTCTTTGCGCCAAAGCTGAAACCGGTTTTGATAAGCTCCCTGTGCAAACTGCTCATCTCGTGCCTGACGGCCGATCACCAACATATCCCAACCAATAAAACTGGCTGCTGCATCTAAGTGGACGATTGTTTCGGAACTGGCATTAGCCCCATCAAATAGCATAGTTTCTTGAGGTAGCCATTCAAAAATGGCATTGTCATTTAAACGGATATGAATGTGCTGAAAAGCCTGCTTGCCATTGGTTCTGTACCATTTACCCGCACCCGGTGTAGTCACCAAGGCATGGGCATTGGCATCCACCTGCATATCAAAAGTGAGATGATCTCCACCGGCGATCCCTGCTGGCGGATGCACGATAATGGCATGGCAAATCCCATTGGCTTCTGGCCATAACATTTTCTGGATGCGTACCGGTCCATGATGCTTGCGATGTTGCAAAATGGTTCGCGCAGTCTGTTGCTGCGCCTGAAATCCCATTTCCAGACGTGCATACCATAAGTTCTGCTGTGTGCTTTTTTCTGCCAGTTCGTGCATCAACAAATCAACTCAATTTCATCTGCGAATAATTAACGAAGCATTAAGCCAAGCCAATGACAGCAACAACTGCAGCTAAACCACCAACGATCTGCTTGCCATAAGGCACATATTTTTTCACGAATGCACCCAGAGCCAAGCCTGCACCATAAATCAAAGCCATTGCTGAAACCATACCGACAATTAATAGCGATACATGTCCACCTTGTCCCAATTCACTTCCATGCGCCACGCCGTGGAAGCTGGCCAATAAGATTGCAGCGACAGGCAAAACCTTATTCGATTTAGTCCACAGCGCAACAGCTAAAATGACCAGTGAAGCGATGATGCCTGACTCAGCCAGTGAAGTTGAAAGCAGACCCTTGCTACCGAGCACAAAGCCTGCAACCATCGCTACTGCCAGACCGATGAGACCCGTGATTTTCCAGCGCTGATTTGTAGTCCACATCAATACACCAAAAGCAATTGCCATCATCAGGTGATCTAAACCGGTAAAAGGATGGACAAAGCCAGACCAGAATCCACTGTGATGGTCATGTCCCGCGTGAGCAAATGCCAACATCGGTAAAGCTGCCACGCTTGCAACCAGTAACTGTTTGAATAGACGCATGATGAATTTCCCCTTAAGACTTAAATAAACCTTGTTTTTCGATAAAGCTGATAATTTCGTTCAAGCCATCTTGTGTTTTCATATTAGAAAATAAAAATGGTTTATCGCCACGCATGCGCTTCGCATCCTGATCCATCACCTCCAGGCTGGCACCCACCATTGGTGCTAAATCTGTTTTATTGATAATCAGCAGATCCGACTTGGTAATTCCCGGACCACCTTTACGTGGAATCTTCTCGCCACCGGCAACATCGATCACATAGAGAGTTAGATCGGACAATTCAGGACTAAAGGTTGCCGCAAGGTTATCGCCACCACTTTCAATAATGATCAGCTCCAGCCCATCAAACTTTTCACACAAATCATCAATCGCAGCTAGGTTAATGGACGCATCTTCACGAATCGCAGTATGTGGGCAACCACCTGTTTCTACACCGACAATACGGTCTGGCGACATCGCTTCATGACGGGTTAAAAAGTTCGAGTCTTCTTTGGTGTAGATGTCATTGGTCACCACTGCCATATTGTATTTTTCACGCAGTGCAAGACATAAATTCAGGGTTAAAGCCGTTTTACCTGATCCAACCGGACCACCAATTCCAACGCGTAATGGACTACGTTCTGACATGTTGATTTCCTTTTTTACAATTTCTTGGCACCAGTTTTAATGATGCTTTTCAATCTTTTTACTGCTGCTCTGGTCTGAAGATTACGACCGAAATAAGCGTGAATACTGGGTTTCATGCGACATGCTCAACATGGCATATTGCGGTAATGCGCTGCTGATTTCATAATCGTTCAAAGCTAATGCAGCCTGTACAGCTTCAGGAATTTCCTGATGTAATTGCCAAATAATCCGCTGCCCGCTCATTTGCCCGAGTGGAATGGTTTTTACTGCTGCCAGCACCTGATTTTCCAAAACCGTAAAGCTATAAGCAGTTAATACATCGGCAAGATCTAAACCCAGCTCACCACATAAATGTGCATACACCGGCACAAACCCTAATTGCTTTTTTACGCTCGGGGGCTGTTTTAAAACATCTCTAATCCATGCATTCAAGGAAAATGCCAACTGTTGAGATTCAGCCAGTAATTCTTTGGATTCTCGGCTGGCCCGATACAGTTCTGCCCAATATTGAAACTGTTCAGGATTATCAAAAGACTCCACCAGACGCTTGAGTACTGGAAGCTCAAAACGCACCAGCAGCATTTCCAGTACTTCCTGGAAGTAGCTCACACAGGAGGCTTCATCATGTACCATGCCTTTTTCAATCGCACTTTCCACCCCTTGTGAATAGCAGTACGCTCCAATCGGCAATGCCGTTGAAGATAAAGTCAGCAAGCTGAGCAGTTGAGACGCATTAGTGATGGACATGATGTAAAGCCTTGATTGGGCTTAAACGGTGATCATGTTGATGCTGTGCATAAGCACCACTTTCAGGTTCAAATGGGTGCATGACTTCCTGAACTTCAAGACCTAAGCCTTGCACCATTTCAGCCAGTACATGATCCGGTTCAAAGTACAATGCAGTAGGTGTTAACATGAGAGGAACATGACGATTCCCCAGGTGATAGGCTGCTTTTAATAAGTCAAAGCTATTGTCCGTAGTCACCTGAATCAATTTTTCAGGCTTCGCATCGACCCGAAGAATGTCGCCCTGTTCAGTTGCTATAAAAGAACCACTACGCAAAATTCCTGTACGTGGTAAATCTGCACCAATATCGACACCATTTTTTAAAGTTGCACGAAAACGGCTCTTTTGTCGTGTATCGAATGTGAGTTCAAGAGACTCAAAATCACTTTCTGGTGCAATGTTTTCCAAACGTTGCGTATAAATTTTCATAACTACCCTACTGATGCTGATAAATCCTGTATTTGTTCCAAATTGAAACCAAATAATTTTTAGCATTTAAAATTTGCATCAAAATAAAGCAGTTATCGTGCCAACTTGGTTTATCAGATGTTCTAATATTAAATAGATAATCCGTATTTATCTCATGAATAAATAGCACGCATTAAAAAACCGCCACTTTTTAATGACGGTTTTAAATGAAGTTGGGTTCAAAATAGGATAGTAAAATTAAATCGCCACCAGATCCCGAATACCTTTTTCTGGCATTTCGCTTCCAATACCTTGAGCAATCACTTGTCCACGTGCCATGACGGTATAACCATCTGCCAGTTCTTCAGCAAAGTCATAGAACTGTTCTACCAGAACAATTGCCATTTCACCGCCATCAGCCAACTTACGAATTACCCGACCAATATCTTTAATGATAGATGGCTGAATCCCCTCAGTCGGTTCATCCAAAATGAGCACACGTGGTTCAGAAGCCAATGCACGAGCAATGGCAAGCTGCTGCTGCTGGCCACCGGATAAGTCACCGCCGCGTCGATACTTCATTTCCTCTAATACGGGGAAAATCTCATAGAGATGTTCGGGTACTTTACGGGTTTTGGCTCCCTTAAATTTCGCCATGCCAATCAGAATATTTTCTTCAACGGTTAAAGTCGAAAAGATATCCCGACCCTGCGGCACATAAGCCAAACCTGTCCGAACCCGCTGTTCAGGACTCAGTTTGGCAATATCTTTGCCATCTAACAGTATCTGACCTGATTTTATGGGCAATATCCCCATCAAACATTTAAGTAGCGTCGTTTTACCAACGCCGTTACGACCCAGAACCACTGAGCACTCACCGACAGGCGCATTGAAAGACACATCACGTAAAATGTGACTACCGCCATAAAACTGATTTACATCTTTAACTTCTAGCATCAGTCAGCCCCTTAACGTCCAAGATACTTTTCAATGACCTCTTCATTGGCCTGTACTTCTGCCAATGTGCTCTCAGCCAGAATCGCCCCTTGTGCCAGCACCGTTACTTTTTCACTAATGGTATCGATGAAGCTCATATCGTGTTCGATGACCACCAGCGTATGATTCTTTTTCAGTTCCAGACACAGTTCAGCAGTCCGTTCGGTTTCGGCATCGGTCATCCCTGCCACTGGCTCATCCAGTAAAATGAGTTTTGGACGTTGCATCAGCAGCATGCCAATTTCCAGCCATTGCTTCTGACCGTGCGATAAAAGCCCTGCAGGTTTGTGAATAAATTCCTGCAAGCGGATTTGCTGTAAGGATTCATCCAAGGCATTTTGTGCATCCGGATCGAGCTTGCTGAAAAAGCTTTTTTTAACACGTTTATCCTTAGGTGCAGCCAAGAGCAGATTTTCCATCACGGTAAAATTTTCAAACACCGTCGGCTTCTGGAATTTACGTCCAATCCCCGCTTCCGCAATTTCTTCAGTACTCATTTTCGCCAGATTATAGGTTTGGCCAAAAAATGCAGAACCTTCAGTCGGCCGGGTTTTCCCGGTAATGACATCCATCAGCGTGGTTTTACCCGCGCCGTTTGGCCCAATGATGCAGCGCAATTCACCTTCTTCGATATACAGCGATAAATCATTTAAGGCACGGAAAGCATCAAACCAGACACTGACTTTTTCCAGATAAAGTACGATCCCATGGCTAAAATCTGGCCCTTGCTCTTTTGGTCGGCCATAGCCTTCAGAAGCATGGCCGCCATGAGGTTGTAAAATTTCACTCATTCGCTACGCTCCTTTTTAAAACGGTCAAATAATCCAATCACGCCTTTAGGCAGGAAGATGGTGACCACAATAAATAATGCCCCCAGAATTAATAACCAGGCTTCTGGATAAGCGACAGTAAAGTAAGTTTTAACTGCATTAATTAAGCCTGCACCCAGGATCGGACCGATCAAGGTACCGCGACCGCCAGCCGCTACCCAGACTGCCATTTCAATCGAGTTCACCGGATTCATTTCGCTCGGATTAATAATCCCGGCTTGTGGTACATACAGTGCACCAGCGATACCTGCAATCACAGCAGATAATACCCAGGCTGAAAGCTTGTACCATAAGGTGCGGTAACCTAAATATTGCAGACGGTTTTCACTATCACGAATCGCGCCAAGCACACGACCATAAGGTTTATTCATTAAATGGCGTAGACCAACAAAGCACAGCAATAACACCAGAGCCGTGATAAAACATAGGCTGGCACGCATTGGTGCTGATGTGATGTCCATGCCTAAAATGGTTTTGAAACCGGTAAAACCGTTATTCCCGCCAAAGCCTGTTTCATTGCGGAAGAATAAAAGTGCTGCCGCAAAAGTCATCGCCTGAGTAATAATCGAGAAGTAAACGCCTTTGATTTTTGAGCGGAAAGCAAAGAAGCCGAAAATAAAGGCAATTAGTCCTGGTACCAAGACCACAAGTATCATGGCCCACCAGAAATGATTAGTCCCCACCCAAAACCAGGGTAATTCAGTCCAGCTCAGAAAACGCATAAAGTCAGGCAAACCATCACCTGCTGATTGACGCATTAGATACATCCCAAAGGCATAACCACCCAAGGCAAAGTACAGGCCATGACCTAAACTTAAAATACCGGCATAGCCCCAGACCAGATCAAGTGCTAAAGCCACCAACGCCAGGCACATGATCTTGCCGATCAAAGTGACCCAATAAGCAGACAGATGCAGGCTCGAATCCGCTGGCAATAAATGTAACCATGGCAAGGCCAGTAAAATAACAAAACAGATCGCAATTGCGAGTGCGCTATAAGGTTTATCTGAAAGTAATGATGTGATTTTCATAGGCTTACTCCATAAAGCGTCCTTTAATGGCAAACAAACCTTGTGGGCGTTTCTGAATAAACAAAATCACAAGAACCAAGAGAATAATTTTCGCCAATACTGCACCCATACCAATTTCCAGTACGGTTCCACTGACACCTAGTCCCAAAGCGGCAAGAACTGCACCCCATACTTGACCAACACCACCGACAACAACCACAAGGAAAGCATCGATAATGTAGTTCTGGCCCAAATCTGGCCCAACATTACCCACTTGAGCCAAGGCACAGCCGGCAAGACCGGCAAGACCTGAACCCAGACCAAATGCCATCATGTCAATCCGGCTGGATCGGATACCGACAGCACGAGCCATTTGACGGTTTTGCGTTACGGCACGGACAAATAAACCAAAACGGGTTTTATTCAGTAGATAAACAAGTAGCAGCAAGACAGCTACAGTAAAGACAATAATTGCAATACGGTTATAAGGCAGCATCAGGCTTGGAGTAATCGAGATCCCGCCTGAAAGCCATGAAATGTTAGAAACTTCGACATTTTGTGCCCCAAAGATCATCCGCACCACTTGCATCAGGATCAGGCTCACCCCAAAGGTTGCCAATAAGGTTTCCAGTTGACGGCCATATAAAGGACGAATCACGGTACGTTCGATCAGCATGCCAATCGCTGCACTGACAATAAATGCCGCAGGAATCGCTGCGATCAGATACCAATCTACCAAACCACTAAAATGCGATTTAAAGAAACTTTGCACTACATAAGTGGTATACGCCCCGATCATGATCAGCTCGCCATGCGCCATATTAATGACACCAAGCAAGCCATATGTAATGGCTAATCCTAAAGCCGCAAGCAATAAAATACTGGCAGTACTTAAACCGGAAAATACATGTCCAGCCCATTCACTGGCCTGAATTCGGGTTTTGATACTACTTCTGGCATCGACCAGCGCTGCTTTTAAATCAGGATGTAGATTTGGCTGAGCCAGTTCATTTTGAACCAGTGCAAGAACGTCTGGTCTGTTGGAATCTTTTAAAACTTTTGCCGCTTCTATTTTGGTCAGGACATTTTCAGATTGATAATCCAGACGTGCTTTTAACTGGGCAAAACGTGATTTAACCGTATTGTTTTTTTCATTTAAATACATCTGATTGATGGCTTTAGCATCAAGTTCGGACAAGTTATTTTCCAGAATATCAATCGCCTCAAGTCGCTGAGAGGCTTCTTCTGAATTTAATTTCTTTTTTGCTAAACCAAAGGTCAGTGCTTTATTTAAGGTATTTACCAGCGTAATTTGCGATAAATCAGATGGCCAGGTTTCCACGGTTTTTCCGTCAGGATAGCTAACCAGTTTGTCTTCTGCTTCCAGAATATAAGTATTGCCTGAACTGTCAGTATAAAGCTGATCTTTTTCAACAAACTCTGCCAGCTGATCAAGTTGTTCAACACTGGCAGGCCACTGGTTTAATAAAGCACGACGAGTGGCAAAGTCCCCACGAACAAACTGCTGAATAGCATCAAGTGACTGTTGAGATGATTGCGATACGGTTGTTTCGCTAGATTGAGTTTCCGCATGCACCATATTGAGACACAAACACTGACTCAAAATTAAAAAAATGGCCGCGAGATTTAGGCGAGTGGACATGAGTGCCCTCCCTATTTATATATTTAACGCTGTCCCGTCCGGGAGATGAAAAACCAGAAAGGCCTACTGCCGGAGCAGCAGGCTTTGGAGGAAATTATTTAGGAATGTATGGGCTCCATGGCTCAGCAGCGATGGTTTTCGGAGTCTTATAAACCACGTCAAACTGACCATCACCACGGATCTGACCAATCATCACTGGTTTATGTAAATGATGGTTGTTAGCATCCATTTGTAACTGATAGCCAGATGGTGCATCAAAGGTCTGACCTGCCATCGCTTCACGAACTTTATCCACCTCAGTAGAACCGGCTTTTTCTACCGCCTGTTTCCACATATTGATACCCACATAAGTCGCTTCCATCGGGTCATTGGTCACAAACTTGTCTGCATTAGGCAATTTGTATTCCACGGCATACTGTTTCATCTTGCCGCTGAATTCAGTATTTTTCGGATTTTTCACGGACATGAAGTAGTTCCATGCCGCTAAATGACCAACCAATGGTTTTGTATCAATACCACGAAGCTCTTCTTCACCTACAGAGAATGCCATAACTGGAATATCAGAAGCTTTAATGCCCTGGTTACCCAATTCACGATAGAACGGTACGTTTGAATCGCCGTTGATGGTTGAGATCACCGCAGTCTTTTTGCCTGCAGCAAATTTTTTCACATTGCCGACAATGGTTTGATAATTACTATGACCAAATGGTGTGTACTCTTCCATGATGTCAGCATCAGCGACGCCTTTAGATTTCAGGAAAGCACGGAGAATTTTGTTAGTCGTACGTGGGTAAACATAGTCTGTACCTAATAAGACAAAGCGTTCTGCTTTACCGCCTTCTTCACTCATCAAATATTCAACAGCCGGAATCGCTTGCTGGTTAGGTGCAGCACCGGTATAGAAAATATTTTTAGACTGTTCCTGACCTTCGTATTGGACTGGATAAAACAATAAGCCGTTTAACTCTTCAACCACTGGCAATACTGATTTACGTGATACTGAAGTCCAGCAACCAAAGATGACCGCAACTTTATCTTGAGTGATAAGCTGACGTGCTTTTTCAGCAAATAGTGGCCAGTCAGATGCTGGATCAACGATAACCGGTTCAAGCTTTTTACCTAAAACACCCCCATTGGCATTGATTTCATTAATCGCCATCAATGCGGTGTCTTTTAATGAAGTTTCAGAAATGGCCATCGTGCCAGATAAAGAATGTAAAATACCAACTTTAATCGTTTCCCCACTAGTTGCAGCTGCTTTCGGCTCAGAGGTAGCGGCCGTTTTATCTTCAGGCGACTTTGAACAACCTGTTAAAGTTAGTGTCCCCAACATTGCAGCAACAATTAAATTTTTAGAAAACTTTTTTTGTTCGACTTTCATGTACTTCTCTCCAACCCTAGTTAGGCTTTTTTAGAAAATTTAAGAGAAGCTATTCAAATACTGTGCCACTTTTAGTTTACGATTTTAAACCACTGAATTTCATTATGATTATCTACTTCGAATAAAAATAGAGATTAAATTTTGCACCAATAAATACATGTTGCCCAAAAATAGAAAATAAATCCTGAGGCGAAAAATCAATTAATTAGCCTAAAAACACATCAAAATAGCGCAGGCTTTTCAAACTTAAATTTCAATAATGCTTATTTATGATGCATTTTCTAACCTTGAGTTCTTTTCTAAATTTTAAAACTCTATATTGTTTCTTTTTTAAGCATAACTTTTTAGCTTATTCTAAAAATCCGTTCATATTTTTAAATTTTTTGACTACTCGCTCTCCTTATTAAAGCACCTCAAATTCGATCCTACGATTTTTCTTGCGACCTTCCACAGTTGTGTTATCAGCAACTGGTTTATTCGAACCAAGGCCTTCAGTGCTTAAAGATTCTGCCGGAATATTCTTATGAATTAGATAAGTTTTAACCGCATCTGCACGTTGCTGACTCAAGATGATATTTTTATCAGCATCTCCAGAACTGTCTGTATGCCCTAAAATCTTGACCTTTTTTCCACGCACACGTTTCAATACAACTGCCATCTCATCTAAAATCTGCACCCCTGAGGCGGCTAAAATTGCACTACCAGATTCAAATTCAATAATACGATTTTTTAATGCAGCATCAATGATTTGCTGTTCTGCCTGATTCAATGAAAGCTGGGTATTTAAGCGAAAATTTACTGGTGTCAAACTTTGAAATCTAACTTGAGTTGTTTGTATATCTTCAGGATTGGACAATTTTCCTGTCAGCTTAATCTCTGTTCCGTTTACCGTTAAATTGCCCTGTTTCACCTTTTTAAGATCATCATTAATCACTTTCGTTACTGTATTTATCCAGTTACTCGGTGTTGTAACCTGGCGAACCTGAATCTGATCCACCACATTTTGCTGTCCATAGATGCTATAAGCTTTAGCCAAAATCTCAGCCTTTATTTTTTCATTTGGCACTGCCCCTTCAATCAAAATCGGTTGAGCAAAAATCATAAAGCTTGTACTTAGCCCTAAGACACCTATTAGTATTTTTATTGGGTCAATATAGTTCTTTTTTTTCATCTTATTCTTCAATAAATGTTTGTTTAAAAATTTGGATAATATTAGTCAGGCTCATCCGTTGTTGATTCAGTATTTGTTCTAACACTGCTAGTCCTGCATTTTGTTCTAAATAAGGATCAATCCAAGCCGTGTGCACCAAGGACACCCAATGCTGACTCTGCATATTTTGATTAAAAATATCGCCTAAAGCCGTACTGTCAGTACCTTGGAAGCCACATAATAAAACCGGTTGATCTGCATGCAACAACCCAATAAATAAATGACTAGACTGTTTCTGTATAAACAGGCTGATCAGATTGATCCAAAATGCAGCGATTTCATAGCTATAGCGCACGTTATGAATAGGTAAAATCAGAATTTTATTTAAACGGGCTGTACCCTGCTGAATAATGGGTTGCAGCAATAATCCGAGTGCAATCAGTGTTTGTACCAGTTCATATACTGAACCCCCCATAAGCCTAGACAGCGAATTCAATGTCTGCGTATCATAAAATTGCTGAACATCTTCAGTACTATATACCGAACTTTGATCGGTTAATTTGCTTAATTTATCCAATAAAATATCCGGATTCTGAATCGAGCGTATCACCCGATTACGCTGATAAAGCTCGATCAGCGTCGGTTTAAATCGGTAAGTTAAATACATCAGGTTTTCATAAAGCTGATGTGTTTCAATAACTTGTCCTAAAACCATTGGAAAATGATGGCCTGAATAATCTTCACTGCTGATCAGATTTGCCACCAAAAACTGACCTACCTGAAGATTGACTAGGAAAAAATCTAAAGATGGCAATTTGGTATAATGCTGCTTGAAATTGTTAGACCGCATCGCATATTCAAGCGCTTTACTGATCCAACGGTCTATAGATTGAATCAGCCCATGCTGGCCTTGGGATTTTAAGAAGTCACCATGAGCTGGGCATTTTCCATAATAAAAAGGCTGGGTCGATAATTTATACATCGCCACTCACCTCAAAATTCTGCTCCCATAAATTGATCCACATCATGGTGCAGTTGCCTCTAACTTTTGCTGGCTAGTCGCCGTCGTTAAAGATGACGTTAACTGACCATTGTTAGTTGCCGACTGTGCAGCAACCACTCGAACTGCCTTGTTTGACATGACCTGATCAACCAGCTGTAAATTGTGATAACCCGCACCTCCTGCAATCGAACTAGAAGTATCTCCACTGACCAGACGGAAATTAACTTTTACTGCTAGGCTCGGCTGCGCTTTGCTCTGCCAAACCATTTCAAAAATATTCCCTTTTTGCTGCCGCTGCGCTGAATCAATCAACCGATTAATACCATATTCACCTGGCTCATCAAAAATGGTATGGGTCTTCCCTTCAAGATCGACTACGCTAATCCGTGCACCCGGAATCGTTCCGGGATTTGGCCAGATAAAATTCACCCATTGTTGAATACCGTTTTCAAACTGCATACGCTGTCCATCAATCTCAATGCTATAGGACAATACATTCGGATTTTCCAAAGGATAGAACTGGAAATTTGACTGATTTGAAGAGATTGCTCTATTCGAACTTTGGTTTAATTCACCTGTAGCGACTCCATGTACAGGCGCAACATAATTTTGAAAATTTGACACAAAAGCAGGATTCAAACCGACGCCTAAATCCTGCCAGGTTTTAGAAGTCAGCTGATAGCCACGACGAATTACTAAAGGATCCAGATATTCTTTTACAAAGCGGGCAATACTGCCATTTTCACCAAAAATCTGGTTAATCTCGGCCGTTGTTGCCTGAAGGCTGGCTTGGCTGCTAAATGGGTATTTATGTGCAAGACTATTGTTAAATGGCTGATAAGCGTGAATCTGCCATAACTTATTGATTTCAGCCTGTGCTGGTGGCATCAGACTCGAAAAGGCCTGTGTCAGTGGTGCGACTAAAATCTTTTGCAGGATTTGTTGATCGAGTTCCTGGCTTCCTGTAGACATTTTTTCAGTGACAAATTTCTGGCTTAAATTAAAGATAGAATTCTGCTCATGAATCGTTTGTCGCAGTAAAGCCATACTCGCTGGACCAATATCTCCTGAACTTTTCAGGTCATTAAACTGACTACGCATCTTGCCCAGTAACACAAGATATTCATCCAGTAATGATTTGTTTTGCAGGTCATCTCGCTGGCGGACAATTTGGTATAGCACCTGAAAATCTTGGGCAATTATGCCTTGAGACAAATGAGCAGCTGTATTTTGTGCCAGACTGGCCTCATCACGTCTTAAAATTTTGCGTTTAAACCAGGCCATGAAACCTTTTTGTGGCATCGCTAATTCCGCTTGAATCATTGGATTATCCCAACTGGTTTCTTTGGCAACACGTTGCAATAAAATTCGGATTGGAGAATGTTCTGTTTCTCCCAGAATATCCATCCGGCGGATCTGCTGATCCATATCGGTAGCTTTAATATAATGAATGCCATTCAAGAACTTACGCCATTCAGCAATATATTCTTTTTTATACATCTCTGTGAGCTGTTTACGGATTTGTTCCGGACTGCCACTAAAACTGAGATCATCAGATTTTGAGACATTCAGTACCCAGTCTTTACTCTCGGTCGGATTTTGTGCCGCCTTTTCAATCGCAGGTTGTACATACTCGTTCCAGGCTTGATAGCTAAAAAAACCCGGTATGGCATAACTACCTAACATCGTGGATTGAGTATCTTGTTCTAGTATCTGCTTTAATGTCAAAGTGGGGTAACGCACCGAAGCACGCATTTTTATCTCGTTATAGACGCGATCTCGTGCCGAAACGCCTGTTGTAATCGCGGTTAAAATCTGACGGCTTTGCTCGACCAACACCGCATCAGAATTTAATTGAGGAAAATGCTGGTGATTGGTTAAGGTCATGGCATAACTTAATAGCTGTTCAGCTTTCTGAATCATCTCGGCACGAGGCATCTCACCACGATGAATATCCAACCAGGAACGCCAGAAACGGGTGACCTGATCACTCAGATGTCCCGCCTCTATATACTGCCGATTACTTAGCATCAAGTAAGTTTTCAAGGCATTATAAGCATCTTGCGGATTCTGCTCAGACGGTTCTGATATCACTTGTTGCACTTGAACAGTCTGCTGTACAGGTACATTGATATAATTGGCTTTCAGATGAGCTTCATTTAATTTGAGCTGTTGTAAGTATTGGGCAATATTTTGTTGTGTGGGTTGCAGTACTAGCAGCTCTATCCCTTTTAAATATTCAGTTTCTAGCTGTTTCCGAATTTGATCACCTTGATAGAGTCCAAAACTGTATTTGTATGGAAGCTGCTGTTCATATTGATCCAATTGTTGTAAATGATCTTGCAAAATCAATAAAGAATCCAGCTGGGTCGAGAGTTCATGACCAGATTGCTGATGCAGCTGCACAACTTTATTTAAATCAGTCTGGATTTCGCTCATTAGTTGCTGGTTATTACGATATGACCAGATCCATAAATTGAGTACAATTGCAACTGTCAGCAGAGTGCCTATAAACCCGATAAAACGCTGACGTTTACGCAGCGGGTTAATCTGTTGTTTAACCAGATTTTTATCTTTTAAAATCACTTCTGAAAACAGGTTTTTTAGAAAATATCCATGATCTTGAGATATCGATCGTGTAGGTAGACCAAATTCAGCATCTTCACTTTGAATCAGGTGAAAATCTTCAGCAATCTGTTCGGTTTTTGGGCTTTCAATGCTTCCTTCCTGCAGGGCACTGGTAAAGTAAAAGCCACGAAATACCGGTTTAAACTGGTAAGGATTTTCTTGAAATAGGGCTGAAATAAAGGTTCTTAATACCGGTTTTAAACTTTTAAACTCAAGCGGAAAAGTCATTACACTTGGTGAAATATATTGAGAATGACGACGAGACAAATGGGTATGACTGACATTTTTTAGACCGTCATATAAAATATTATAATGCTTTTCAAAGAGCTGAACCGCATTCTCACTGGACTGAGGATCGTAGGCTAAGGTAGCACCCCAGGTCTGATTGAACTCATGCTCGCTATAACAATCAAAAAATTCAGTAAAGCCGGCAATCAGATCCATTTTAGAAAAGATCAGATACACGGGTGTCACAACTTCTAAACGTTCAGTCAAGTCCTGAATCCGGGCACGCAATTTTTTTGCCAGTTGAATTGATTTATCTGGGCTCTGGCTCACCAGTTCAGCAATGCTGACAATGACAATTAGCCCATTAATTGGTGCTTTGGAACGACTCTTTTTTAGAATATTGAGAAAACCCAGCCATTCGGAATGATCTTCGCTATATACTGAATAACGTCCGGCTGTATCCAGTAAAACACCGTCTGTAGAGAAAAACCAGTCACAGTTTCGTGTACCACTTAAACCAGCAGACACCGTTTTACGATGGGTTTCTTCAAACGGGAAATTTAATCCAGAATGATAAATCGCTGAACTTTTTCCTGCTGCCGGATTGCCAATGACCATATACCAAGGCAACTCATAAAGGGCCGCATTGCCTTTACGATCCCCCAATTTAGATTTTCGGAGAAGTTGGATTGACTGCTTCATTTGCTGATTAATCAGTTGCAGTTCTTCCTTATTTTTATATTTATTTTCTGCTTCAGCATTTTTGGACATGGCCTCAGCTAGCGCCTTACCCTTTTTGCCATGGCGATAGCGTTGAATCAACTCGTAAATTCCCCAGCCAACCAGAACAGTAATATAAACAGCTGCCAGACTCCAGAAGACCCGATCAGATACGGTATTCTTCATCGAAATCAGAACAACTAAGAAAGATAGGGCCATGATCACTTTAGGATGAGTGACATATTGCCAGACATAACCTAGGACCGTATAAATTAATGTATTCACTATAATCTCTAATTATTCTATTTTTTTTAGTTATTTATGCAACTAAAGCTGTTGCTTCAATTTTTTCTAAATCTTTATTTTCACAATAAATATATGTGTTTTCCTGTTCCAGGCTATAGGTCATCGTAATGATATTGTTTCGCATTTGTGTCACTAGCATCATCCCAAAAATATGTCCTAAACATTGCGTATTTCCTATAAAAGATTGGATATAAATAAAAAATTCTGGATGAACTCCAATCGGAATAAAAGTTTGCTGTAATTGATGAAGATTTTTGGATTTTTTTGTTTCATCTAAGAGCAATACAAAGGCCTGTTCTTTTTCGATCTGGCCAGCTAAATCTAACTGCTGCTCAGTTAAATAATTTTTTAACTCTTTCATCTGAGTGCTTATTCTTATTTTTTGTAATACAGGAACTACCTCAAGAACGACTTGTTCAGCAGTTAAGCACCAACTGGCTGCATATTCTGAAGCAATATATTGCTCATTTTGCCAAAGTTGTTCATCCAGCCAGTCCTGATCGATTTCAGAATCCACCATAATAATCAGGTTTGCTTGTTCAGGCTGCTGAGCAATCTCTTGTAAAAGTTCAATATAAGAAGCATAAGCCTTGGGTTGGCTGAAATAATAGAATTCAATATGCAGATGATCTGCCCGGAATGAGTAATCATCTTCTAACTGCTGTAAAAGTTGAGTTTGAAAAACCTGATCATCCCAAGTGTGAATCAGATTTTCTGCTAATAAGATATAAACATTGAGACGATTTAAACGTACTACAGTTTCTATCTCTTTATGAGAAATATCCTCTTTCTCATTGAAATTTTCATGAAGATTTTCTGGATTCCATCCGGGATGTATACGGTATTGGTAGGCAAAGTCACTCTCATAAAAAAGTGCAGACCGTTTTAATTGCTGGGAAATCCCTTGCAAACTCTGTTCATGCTGTTGCAGTTGCTGCCGAATTAACTGCTGTATTCGCCGTTCACGTGTAGTCAAAATTAAAAATTGATCTTCATCATCGTCTTGAGTTTTTTCCAGCCACTGATCGAGTGCTGTAATACGATAAGATAAAAGAGGCAAGCCATAATTATTGCTCAGTTGGAAATCCAGTTCAGGGCTTCTAAACTGCTGCATAAACTGTATGATTTCTTCATTTTCTCCAAAACAATGCCAAGCAGCACTGGATAAAATGTTCAAAGTGTAATGCTGGGCTGTTTGCTGAGCTAAATTCACAGCTTGTTTTTCTTTTTGCTGTACTAAAATAGATAATTCCTGATCTTTTTGTTGCTGCAGTTTTTTGTTTCGGAAATTTTGAATAGTTTTATAAATAAAATAAGGGCTTAAAATTAGCAGACAAAGTGAAACTGGTAGCAAGATAAAAGACCAGATCAGATCCATTTGGGATGGATCATAGTTGCTATCTCGCCAGTAATAGATCGCTAAAGTGCCAACTAAAATAGTAAAAATCAGAAAAGCAGAAATGATAAATTTGATCATGCCATGCTCCCCTTTAAGCAATAACACGTTTCATTATTATGTTCATCCTGTTCAGGCAGGATGAATGCCCCTTGACCCAATGTCATTGAATTGTTTTTGCCAAGCTGTACAGATGAAAGATCTTGTTTATCCAGAATCAGTCGAATATCGACTTGCATAGTTGGACTGCACCAAGTATTGATAATTTTTTGTAATTTAAGGTTGTATGTCCCTTGGGCTAAGAAATTTAGATAATCCTTTCGGCGTAAAGGACCAATCATAATTTCGATTCTTTCATCTATTTGAGTAATATTTTCACCACAAAAGCTATTTATGCCGAGTGCAACTGGTCGAGCTTCACTCAAAGAACTTTTCTGCTGATCATCTAAATGGAATTGCTCTGGCATCAGCTGCTTGATTTCAAAATCAAATTGAAAAATACAGGACAGAATGGTTTTCAAAGCATATTCACTATTATTTTGTCCCTGCATTAAACCTGCAAATTCAGCAAAATAATCATCTATGTACTGTTGGTCTTGTTGCTCTTCCACATAACCATTTAAGGCATGTAAAATTTTTAAGTAGTGATTATCCTGTTCTATTTCATACCGCACAGGCAAGTTGTAGTTCAGGCAGGCATCTATATATTGCACAGTGAGTTTGTTATTAAACAGCCCTAAAAAATACAAACTTTGTTCACGCTGTTGGCGTACTGCATGTCTGACTTTATGGGTGTAGGTATAAGGTAATACCCCCTGAATCCCCGTCAGCCCCACCATCAGATTAGTGATTTGTACCCGTTCATCGTCTAGCTGAAGTGATTCAATTTCAGATACCGGAAAATTCAGATTCAATGAACTTAAAAAATAAAAAGTATTATTCCATTTTTGCTGATTTTGCTGCTGAGGATCGTGTCGTAGTAACCGCGTTGCCTGAACCAGTTCAAATGCAGTCGGTCGCTGATAGAGCTGATCAATTACAGAAGTCTCTTGCCACCAACGTTCTGCACGCATTGGTATAACTCCTGTTTTGATTCTGAGTCCAGCACAGTCATCTCCACATAACTATTCATCTGAACTTTTAAATTAAAAATATGATTTAGAATCTGGGCAAAAATATAAATACTTGTACCTCGGAAAACTTGGGTATCCAGCTGGATCTCGACTTTAACCCCTCGAACAAACAGTGGAAATGGATGATGATCAATCAGCTTTTGCCCCAAAGAAAACTCAATCGCCTGAATTGAATTAATAATGAGCTGATTTTCTTTCGTTTGCGGTAAGTTATAAAGCTCAAGCAGCTCTTTCATATGACTAACTGAATCCCCTTTCATCAGAGACAAATTATTTAAAGACAGATGAGAAATAATTCGCCATTGTTCTAGCTGTTTTTGCTGAAAACAATAAGGTAAGTTCGGCCGTTTTAATAATTTGCCTTTCCGTACCAGATGATTTTCATTGAGAGATAAGCTGTTTTGATCTTGGTGATAACTTTGATAAGGCAGATCCCTATTAGTACATAGTAAGCGTACACTAATAAAATCAGAAGTCGTCGTTCCCGGTTTTAAATTCTTGGAAAGAATCGAGTATTTAAAATCAATACTGTTATTTTTATTCGCTGCTGGTAAAAGCTGATAGAAAAACTGTTCGTTCTCCTGATGAGAATGACTCATGGCAAAAAATGGCAACACTTTATAAATCAGTTGATTCTTGTCACTCTTTTCTCTTAAGAGATTCATCTCAGTAATGCCGTAAACCTGAAAATATTCAGGATGATGAGCATCACTGATTAAAGGATATTCGAGTTGTTGATGATCAATTTTTTGAGGTTCAGCCTGTTTTTCAAACAAATTGACGATTGGTGTGCTAAACAGCTTGAAGTTTGCACTATTTAACTCTGCATAATTTCGGATGACCGCTTGATCATTCAGGTCTACCTTAAAATGAATCTGCAATTCGAAATCTGTAATATCTTCCATCACAGATTTTAAAAAATTTAAATTGAGATTTAAAAAATTAAATTTTTCTGGAAAACAGAAATATTCAGTCAGCAGACGATAAGCTTGATGTGTATATTGATCAATCGGAAGAATACTTTCCTCTTCAGTAAAACCTATCCCTTCAAATGGACGAGCAATATCAACTTTGTGATTCTGATATTTTAAAGAAAAATGGGTGTCAGACTTAAAAATCGTATCGAGAACCTGTAAGGGAAAATTAGAAATCGCATCCAGATACAAAGGTAATTTCTGTCGGGCTAATAGTTCAATTTGCTGATCAAATATTTCAAATTTAAGAATGAGTGTGGCATTACGATTTAAATGAGTATAGGCAGAAGGATGCGCTTTAAAACTCACTTCTTTCAATTGAATCGGTAACAGCGTAACAGTGTTGACAGTTCGATATTCACATTGCACACCACGAATACTACGCGCCTTTAAGACTGTATTTTTCGGAATTATATGGTCTTCTTTTAAGTTCTTTGTCTTATTGCTATCTTCGAAGCTGACGATTGAACAGGCAGGAAAAGTTTTTAGATATTGTGGAAACATCACCTCAAAAATTGAGCGTGTAAAGATTTCATAACTGTCATTCAGCTTTTTATCAATACGTGCTGAAATCAGCGAAAATGCCTGTATCAGCCGTTCAATATGTGGATCATCAATATGCTCTTGATTCAAAGATAAGCGTTGCGCAATTTTAGGATATTTAGTAGCAAACTCTCGTGATTGCTGGCTAAACTCCTGTAACTGCTTTTCATAATATGGTAGTAAATCTTCAATCACATGCAGCCTGCTTATTTTCGAGCCAAGATAACGTATTGCTGTGTTGTTGGTTTAAGTAATGCATCAAACATCACCACCTCGTATAAAGGTGAAATATTTAAGTAAGCCGAAATACTTAAATACAGGCTGCTCATATTATTTTCATTAATCAGCATCTCTACTTTCACCTGTTTTAAACGCGGTTCATGAGCACTGATCGACTGCTCTATTGAACGGCAAATTTTGTCACGATCTGTAGGATTCGCAGTCGACAAGCCAACAAAATCAATAATTCCAAATTGCAGAATTGAATTTTTTATCCCAAGATAATGCTCTTCCGTTTGGTCCAGGCGAGTCATCCGATTATTTAAAAGATCTTCGAGATCATGGGCAATGGATTGTCTTAATTCTTGTAAAGACAAACCTTGTCCAGTGTATTGATCATCTACAGGTAATAAACGTTCGAATAACGTACTTCTAAATCCATAAGGATAAAGTTGATCCAGATTCATATTCTTTTCATTAGATATTTTCTAAAAGAGAAAGATAAAGGCTAGGGATATCAGCCTTTATCCAGGCCATGTAAATTAAGCTGCGTAAGAAGCAGTATTATTTGATAATGACCATTTCTTGGTAACTGCACCTTTTTGCGAACCGTTAATATCCTGCTGATTATAAGTCCACTCAACTGCAGCATATTTCAAACCAAATGTTTCAGTTGGAACGCCTTCCTGATTCACATTTGGTGTCACTTGAGAAACCAAGACATGCTTGAGTCTGATCTGCAAATACTTGATACGTTTGTCACCGTTGGCACGATAAAAATCAATTTGTACTTCATCAAAGGTATACCCTGCAGAGCAAGCCTCCCAAAGCTTTGGACTCGTTGCATCCAGATCCTTTACAAAGACCATATCAGAATGCTCAACTCGTTCTGCAGTATGGCCGCCCACACTTGAAGAGGTAGCAGATTTAGGCTGACGGATATGGTGTGCCCATGAATTTACTTCTAACCAGCTTTTATGTTCAGAATCGCGTGATTCGCCATCGACTTTATATTTGCCACGAAATTGGACGTAAATGTCTTTCATTTTACTAATTATCCTATTGTTATAAATGCTTATAGTTCTTTAATCGCAGTAGTCCTATTGACTTGACTGCGGCAGTTCAGTGACCAACCTGAGTGATACAGAGAGCTCATCTAACTGAAAATGTGGTCTTAAAAAAACCACAGACTTGTAGTGACCAGGTTCAGCTGGATTTTCTACAACTTTGATCGAAGCTTCACGAAGCGGATATTGAGCTTTTGCTTCTTGTGAAGCACCGTCGTCTAGTAAAATGTACTGAGACAGCCAGTCATTAAGAAAGGCTTCGACATTTCCTGCCGAGGCAAAACTGCCCACTTTATCCCGCATCATGGCTTTTAAATAATGAGCGATACGTGAAACTGCCATAATATATTGAATTTGACCTGATAATGCAGAATTGGCATTAGCAATATCATTGTCATATTTTTTGGCTTTTTGCACAGACTGTGCACCAAAGAACGCAGCATAGTCCGTATTTTTGCAATGGACTAAAGGAATAAAACCAAGATCACTCAGTTCTTTTTCACGCCGATCGGTAATGGCAATTTCTGTTGGACATTTAAAAATCACTTCACCATCATTGGTCTTGAAGCTATGTACTGGAAGGCCCTCAACCAGACCACCACCTTCCACACCACGAATGGCTGCACACCAGCCATGCAGATCAAAGGCATTAGTCAAACGGGTGCCAAATGCATAAGATGCATTCATCCAGAGGTATTCATTATGATGTTCACCAGAAACTTCCTCGATATAATTGAAGCCCTCAGTCACTGTACCTTCACGTGGATGATAAGGTAAGCGTCCCAGTACTCGAGGAATGGTCAGTGCCACATAGCGAGCATCTTCGCTTTCACGGAAAGAACGCCACTGTACATACTCTGCTGTTTCAAAAATTTTAGAAACATCACGCGGACGATCAATATCAGTAAATGACTCTAGTCCAAACATTGATGGGCTTGCAGCAGAAATAAATGGTGCATGTGCTGCCGCAGCGACATGAGAAATCTGTTCCAGAAGGTACATATCTTCAGGTGTGCGATCAAATTCAAAGTCACCAATCAAGGTTGCATAAGGTGCGCCACCGAATGAACCATATTCTTCTTCATAGATTTTCTTGAATAAGGTACTTTGATCAAAATCGGTCGCACTTTGGAAATCTTTAATTAGCTCCCTTTTTGTAGTATTCAGCATCCGGATCTTGATTAAAGAATGTGCTGGTGTTTCTTGGCAGAAATAATATAAACCACGCCAAGTCGACTCAACTTTTTGAAAATCTTCATGATGCATAATCTTGCTAAGCTGACTTGAAATCATGGCATCAATTTCAGCAATACGCTTATCAAGTGCCAGCGTCATATTCTCAGAAACAGTAATGGTCCCTGCCATAACCTCTTTAGCAAGTTCACCAATCAAACTTTTAGCACGATCATGTTCTTTTTCAGTACGAGCAATACGGCTACGCTCGACAATTGAATCCAAAAGTGAATGTTCTTCAAGTGCAGTATCCATGGCACTTGCAGCATTATAATTATTCATCACCAGCCTCCACACTGATCTTTTGTACTTGATCCGTGTTTTTCAGCACTTCATCCAATAAATCTTCCAGACGTTCACTATTGGAAATTTTATTACGCAGATCAGTCAAACGTTCACGTGCTTCAACCAGCTTACGTAAAGGTTCCACCTGTTGCACAATTTGCTCTGGGCGAAAATCATTCATCCCATTGAATACCAGGTCAATCGCCATAGTGCCGCCGGCTTCGGTTAAAGTATTTTCAACCTGAAAATTTGCTCGCGGAGCAAGTGATTCCATCACTTCATCAATATTTTCTAAATCGATATTGATAAATTTTTTATCTTTTAATTTGGTTTTTTCCAGCTCAGAGGAAGCAGAAAAATCGCCTAAAACACCCACAACAAATGGCAGTTCCTTAATTTCCTTTCCATCACCGACTTCAACATCATAGGTCAGTTGTACGCGTGGTGGTCGGATCCGCTGTAATTTTTTCTGTACGCTTTCACGTTTGGCCATTGTTTATTTCCTTATTAATTATTCTTTAATGAACCAAATGGATTAGAACTGGCAGTATTGGTGCGAGTACTGATATTTTCAGTCTTTTTAATAGGAACAGATTTGACTACATTTTTTGTTTTAGTGCTGGTTGTAGTAGATCGCTTCGTACTTGCAGCAGTCTGTTTCTTGCTATTTTTGGTATTTGAAACAGTATGTGATTTAAACTCAACTGGCGCTAGTGCAGGTTTTGCAAACTGAATATTCTCAGCCAATAATTTAGCTTGAGGATAGGTCGTTTCATTTAAGGCACGAACTTCTGTACTACGCATTTGCTGTAAAGCATTTGATGAAATAGCAATCCCTGCCATAAAACTCAAGTCCGTTAAAGTCTGGTTATACTGTTGCTGGCGGTGTAATTGATCAATCAAATTGAGTGCTTTGAGATGAGAACCTAACTCCACATAACGTTTCGCAATTTGTGTATTGAGTTCATGTTGTAAAGGAATATTTTTTTTCGCTGATTTATCACAAAGCTGTTGATATAAGCCAATTAATGTTGGGTCTGTTTCACCCGCGGCATAAGGATTGACCTTAATACATGATTTTTTTAATTCAGCAGCATGTACTTGTGGAAGGTAAAGACAGGCTGTACCAAATATAAATAATGATATGAAACTTATATACTTTTTCAAAATGAGCCTCAGTTATTTTTGTTTGTTGTTATATTTTTTAATGTCTAAATATTATTTTTATTTGACAATCGTTTGGCGGATTTAACATAAAACATTAAGGAGAAGTCAAGCTAAAAAAGATTAACGGACTTAGTGACTAAAAATTTTAAGAATTGACAAAATTCTGATGAAAGATACAGACTTTTATTTTTATTTGAGTAAAATGAGCCAAAATTGTTCGGTCAATTTTCATAAAAAGTATAAATATGGGCCGGATAAAAATAGAGAAATATTCATTTTAATAAATATAAAAAACACAGCTACCCATTTAAAAATTCTAAAGTTTTGTATGCTAACAATAATGAGAAACTCATGAATAATTTAAAAATTTTGATTTTGAAACTTTCTGAACATGCACGCCTATGTCTTGAGAAATCTGCCAATACCTGTATCCAGCAAAAAAATTATGAAATTGAGATCGAGCATTTTTTTCTAGAATTACTCCAGCATCCAGAATTGAATGATTTAAAAATATTATTAGCAAAACATTGTATTGATAAAGACCATCTGATTAATCAGCTTGAACAAAGTATCCAGCAGCTTAGCAAGGGAAATTCCCGTACCCCTATTTTTGCCAAATCGATTATTCAGCTCTTGGAACAAGCCTGGTTGCTGGCATCCGCAGATCAAAACCCAGTGATTCGTAGTGGCCACTTGTTAGTCGCTTTACTGATTTCGCCAGAGCTTTATCAAATGGCTCTTCGGGCATCTTCTCTTTTTGCACAATTCCCTGTGGATAGCATGAAACATCAATTTCTGGAACATTGCCAGAAAAGTATTGAACAACTTAAAGTGCCTCAACCCTCTATTCCTTCCCCTGATTTATCTAGTGTTTCAAAAAAGACACCAGCGCTTGACCAGTATACGATTAATCTGACTGAAAAGGCTCGTCGTGGTGATATTGATCCAGTGATTGGGCGTGAATTCGAAATCGGGTTAATGCTGGATATTCTGTTGCGCCGTCGTCAGAACAACCCTATTCTCACTGGTGAACCAGGCGTGGGAAAAACTGCTGTAGTTGAAGGTTTAGCATTGAAAATTGTCAATGGCCAAGTTCCGAATGCTCTTAAAACAGTTGAGTTACACGTATTGGATATGGGTTTATTACAGGCAGGTGCCAGTGTCAAAGGTGAATTTGAAAATCGCCTCAAGCAAGTCATTGCAGAAGTACAATCCTCTACCCACCCTATTATTCTTTTCATTGATGAAGCACATACATTGATTGGAGCGGGTAGCCAAGCTGGTCAGAATGATGCAGCGAATTTGTTAAAACCGGCGCTAGCACGTGGTGAATTAAGAACTATTGCAGCGACGACTTGGGCTGAATATAAACATTATTTTGAAAAAGATGCTGCATTGAGCCGCCGCTTTCAGGTAATCAAAGTTGAAGAACCAACTGAGCAGGTCGCCATCGATATGCTTCGTGCTATGGTTCCTGTGATGAGCCAGCATTTTCAAATCCAGATTGATGATGAAGCCATTCGTACTGCTGTGCATGCATCACATCGTTATATCAGTGGCCGTCAGTTACCGGACAAAGCAATTAGTGTATTAGATACTGCGGCTGCACGGGTGGCCTTGAGCCAAAATGCTCAACCTGCCAAATTGGATCAGTTACAGGCTAAGCTGCATAATCTCAAACTAGAATATCGACTTCTTGATCAAGAACAGACAACTTCATATCGAACTGATCGATTACAAGAGCTGTTAGATATGATTCATTCCATTCAACAAGAGATTAATCAGACTCATAATCAATGGCAACAAGAGCTGCAGCTTATTCATGAGATTCATGGCTTAACTAAATCGGAAGCATCGGTTGATCAACACCAGATTCATCAACTACGTCAAACATTAGCTAAGATTCAGGCGCAAAGTTCGTTGGTTTATGAGCGTGTAGATGCCAACATCATTAATGAAATTATCTCGCACTGGACTGGAATTCCAGTCGGTAAAATGATGAATAATGATATTTCGCAGATTCTTAATCTGAAAAATAAACTCTCACAGCGAGTCATGGGCCAGGATTATGCTTTAGAACAACTGGTTCAAGGCATTAAAACGTCCAAAGCTGGACTGGAAGATCCAAATAAACCTCAAGGAGTATTTTTACTCACCGGCCCAAGTGGAGTTGGAAAAACCGAAACTGCACTGAGTCTTGCTCAAGAACTCTATGGTGGTGAATCGCATCTAATCACGATTAATATGTCCGAGTATCAAGAGGCGCATACGGTTTCTTCTTTGAAAGGTGCACCCCCGGGCTATGTTGGGTATGGTCAAGGTGGTGTATTAACAGAAGCCGTTCGCCGCAATCCTTATAGTGTGGTACTTCTGGATGAAATCGAAAAAGCCCACCCAGATGTACAAGAATTATTTTATCAGGTCTTCGATAAAGGTGTGCTCGAAGACAGCGAAGGTCGCCTGATTGACTTTAAAAATACCACCATTTTGCTGACCTCGAATGTCGGCTCACATGTCATTATGCAATCCTGTATAAATCAGGAAGTTGATCAATGGCCAGATGCAGATACCTTAATTGAACATCTCAAACCAAGCCTTTATAAGCAGTTTAAACCAGCATTTTTAGGACGCATGCGAATTGTTCCTTATTATCCGCTTTCAGATGAACTGTTAATCCAGATAATTCAGCATAAATTAGGGAAAATTACCAAGAGGATTCAGCAGCAGTATGTGACTCAGGTAAGCTATAGCGATGAGGTACTGGAATTATTACTCAGTCGATGTACAGAAATAGATAGTGGTGCACGAAATATTGATCACATTTTAAATGCATCCATATTGCCAGATCTGGCGACAAAATTACTGGTGGCTATGAGTGAAAATCAGCTGCCAAAACTGATTCATATCGATGTTCAGAAAGATACTTTCTATTATCATCTGGATACAGAATTATCAGTACTCAAAAAAAGGCATTCCAAGAAAAATAAGGCAAATGCTGCTTAAACAGCAAAGATTAAAATAAGAATAATTAGGATTCATAATGACATTGGAATTTGAATATTTATTTGAAGAAATTTCTGTAGAGCATCCTTGCGGTATAGATTGCTCATTTTCGAACGAATTTCTAAGTATTAAAAGTGCCAGAATACAGGATGATCCTTTACTGGATCAAGGAGAATGGGTTGCCGAACCCAAGCAAGCAGATTGGGCTTTTGTAGAAATAAAGTCGATAGAACTACTGACTGAAAAAACTAAAGATATCCGTTTATATACTTGGCTGATTGAGGCTTGGGGTCATCTATATGGTTTTGAAGGTATTGCCCGAGGCCTAGAACTTTGCCATCGTAGCCTGGAGCAATACTGGTTGCAACTGCATCCTAAAATTGAAGAGGATGATCTGGATCAACGCTTGGGATTATTGGAAGGTTTCATTGCTCAACTTCCGAGATTAACCAAGCGGGTTTCTCTTATTCAGCAATCCCCTTTTTATAGCTTGAAAGACTATGACAATTTTCTATATTTACAGAATCAAAAACGTAAACAACAAGTAGATGATTTAGAAGCACAAGAAGGCTCCGAGCAAAAGTTAGAGCACTTTGAGCAGTTATTGCTTAATACTCCTAAAGAATTTCAACAGCAAAATTATCAGTATCTATTAGAGATTCAACATCAATGGCAACAGTTCAAGTCTGCGCTTGATGAACTTCTTGGAATAGATGGGCCAAGTTTTGCTGCAGCTGATGCTCAATTAGAATCTATTTTTGCCAATATTCAGCAGATATATAAAAAAGACATAAGTTCAGCGAAATCTGAATCTCCGGCTCCAGCCGATCATCAACTGGCTCAGACACTTTCTCAAAATGAAATAAACCTTTCTTCAGGTCAGGTGCTGCCTGCCTTCCAACAATCTATCCAATTTCATAGTCAAAATCATATGGTTAATCGTGAACAGGCTATGCAGATTCTGAAAGAAATTGCCGATTATTTTCAGGTGAATGAACCACATAGCCCGGTGAGCTATATGCTGCAAAAGACTATTACATGGAACCAAATGCCTTTACATGAGTGGCTGGCCAAAGTGATTAAAAATGAAAATCCTTTAGAACATCTACATGAATTATTAGGCGTCCCTGCCCAAAATGAATCAAGCTGCGAGTGGTGAAATCTCAATGTTTAAAGCAGAAAAAATACTTTGGGGTGAAGGTCTGTTTTTAAGACCTCAACATTTTCAATTACAGGATGCCTATCACGAACAGCGACTGAATCACACCATTCGTGCGACCTTCCCTTTTGCTCATGGCATTCAGTCGATTGAGTTTGATGAAGCTCAACTTGGAATGCAAATTCTGGCATTAAATAAAGTTGAAATGATCTGGCAAGATGGGGAAATTTATCAGGCACCTGCAAAGGATTTATTACCTGAACCGGTTCAGCTAGATACACTGAATTTACAAGGTGAAATGCAAATTTATTTGGCCTTACCGATGGTGCAGCCAAATAAACAGAATGTCAGTCATGCTGATCAAGCCCGACCTAGCCGTTATCATTCCCATTTAAGTTCAACTCATGACTTGTTTACCGATGCAAGTACTGCTGAGATTACATTATTGCGCCGTCGTGCTGAATTAAAAATATTTGAAGGTAGCCAAGAACCTCAGCATCACATGGATGGCTACCTGTATCTTCCAGTAGGTCGAATTAAACGACAAAGTTCAGGGAATTTTATTTTTGATCATAAATTTATCCCACCAATTTTACATATACAGGCCAATGAAAATCTTTTGGTTAATTTACAACGCACTTTGAATATTATCCAAGCAAAGATCAAGACCATCCAGAGTAATAATCGGGAAAATGAACAGAAACTGATTGAATTCCGCTCTGGGGATATTGTGTCTTTCTGGCTGGTCAATGCCTTAAATACTGCATATGCGAGCCTAAACCATATTTTGCAGTATCCGATTATTCATCCTGAACGTCTCTATAGTGAACTATTACGCCTAACTGGCTCATTGCTAACTTTCTCGACTGCTTATAATGTCGATCAACTGCCTAAATATCAGCACTATCATCTATACGAAAGCTTCAATCAGTTAGATATCATTTTAAGAAATCTACTGGATACCATTATCTCGAATCGTTATATCAGCATCTCCTTAAAAGAAACCCGACCATCCTATTGGCTTGGCAGCCTGGAAACCGACAAGATTACCCGAGATACGCGTCTATATCTGGCTGTTTCAAGCAGTGTGATGCCTGTCCAAGATTTAATTGCTTATGTGCCGATCCGTTTTAAAGTTGGCAGTACAGTTGATGTTGAACAGCGAGTCATTGCAGCCCTTCCAGCTATTCCAATTCAACATTTAATTCAGGTGCCAACAGCGATCCCGGTTCGTTCTGGAGTCAGCTATTTCGAAATTGAACCGAATAACGATTTGTATCAACGCATGTTCGATTCAGAATCGATTTGTATTTATATACCGAATGGATTTCAGGATATCAGGATTGAACTTATTGCAGTCATGAAAGGATAAGTATCAGTATGAATACAATTACAAATTCTGCACCATCACTATTTGATGATGGCCAGATCGGATCTGGAAAGATTGTTAAGCAAACAACTGATCAGAAATCTCATATGACGACCAATCTGATTGATCTTCTCTATGACGGATTTTATATTGTCTTTTTGCTAAAAAATCATTATATCCCTTCGCACCCAGCATCGTTTCGTGAAAAGATTCTGGAAATGCTAAACTATTTTGAGCATCAAGCACGTAAACAGCAATTTTCTTTTGAAGACATTCAGGATGCTAAATATGCTTATTGTGCCTTATTAGATGAAACTATTGTCACGCAGCAGGATGCCCGTTTCTTTGATCTGCAAAATTACTGGATGATGGATCCATTACAATTAAATTTATTTGGTTCTCAACTTGCAGGTTATCGTTTCTTTGAGCATCTAGAGGAAATTCGTTATAAAGATAATGAACGTTTAGCGGTACTGGAAGTCTATCACTACTGCCTGTTATTAGGTTTTCATGGAAAATATCGGCTTGAGTCTGTGCATAGTTTGAATCAGCTGATTACCCAAGTGAGTGAACAGATTGATTACCTAAAAGGTAAAAAAACGCCGTTTTCCCCTTTTGCAGCACTACCTGACAAGATCAAACATATTATTCATCGTGAATTACCATTTTTATGGATTTTAGTATTTTTGCTTTTGTTCACTCTAATGAGTTTTGTCGGTCTGAAATATATGCTATCGAGTGAAACTACAGAAATTTTTACTCAATATCAGAATGTGATTAGTGCACCAGCGGAACAGGCCTACATCACGATTCATTTACCTTAATGAAACCTATAATAAATGATCTATAAAAACTAATAACTTAAAATAAAAATGAAGATAAAACAAAGCAGCTTATATCAAATAATGTGTCATTTCTTACTGGAAAAAAATGCTTTAATTTATGAATATTTTAATATCAAGCTAATATTAAACTGCTCGAATGGGATGACTGCTAGATGATTTTTATCATTATTAGCAGCTTTATTCTTCTCAGCTGTATTTTGGTTTTGATGCAATTCTATGAGCTTAGGCAGTATATACAGAACTCTTTAATTGCATGGCTGCCACAAACTAAAAAACAGTTCATCACAATTAAGCAATTTATACATCAATTTAAACTGGCTGGATCTCCAGACTATCTACAATCACATTGGTATTTACAACAATGGTGGATCTTGATTGCAGGATCTATATTATTTATCAGTATCCTGATGTTTTCTTTGACTCGGCCTGTTTCTGCCAGTATGTCTGAGGCACGTTATTTACAAAAAGTCGACCCGCAAATATATGCACTTTTGGAAGGTCAAATTTTGACTCCACCTGAAGAAGTCGATGAAGCTCTCATTCTTGAAGCTTTGCAGGAAGACCAATATGTCCATCAACCGGTAATTTCAGCGCAACGATTTAATTCTAATATTCAGGATATACATTTAAACCACTATCAAGATCTGAATCAAGCTGATCGCAAATGGCACAAGATGAATCCGCGTTTTAAGCAGCGTTTATTGATGGTATTTAAAATAATGCAGGAACAGTATGGCTATGAACTGATATTGCTTGAAGGGTATCGGAGCCCAGAAAGACAGAACTCACTGGCGACCAATAGTAATATTACCCGAGCCAAAGGCTTTCAAAGTTATCATCAGTTTGGTTTGGCTGCAGATATTGCTTTTAAGCGTCATGGCAAAGTAGTAATTAGTGAGCGTGATCCATGGGCTATGCGTGGTTACCAGTTATATGGACAGATCGCAGAGTCAGTTGGACTCACTTGGGGAGGGCGTTGGAAGTCCATTCAGGATTATGGACATACGGAATATCGTATGCCTGGTCTGAAGAAAACTCCTGAAATGGCTTATCAATTAATAAATGAAAGTTAATTGCAAACTCATGCAATAACATCCCAGCCATAAAGAATGAGCAGAAGATACATCTGCTCATCAATAAAATTTATTTTTCATCAATAAAATTCTGCATATGCTTCAAAACATCCGCCGTCTTTTCACCATGTAGCCAGTGCCCTGCATTTTCAATCACTTCAACCTGTGCATGAATAAACTGCTGATTGATGGCTTCAAAATGTTCAGGTTTAGAGATATATGATGAATTTCCACCTCTTAAGAATAATGCTGGAAGTTCATTTTTTTCTATCTTCTCCCAAGCAGTAATATCTTCATAATGATCAAACAGTGCTTGCACATTAAATAACCACTGCCCTTTATTGAATGATTTTAAAAGAAACTGGATGACCATTTCCTCTTGAATATATTCACGCATAATTTTTGCTGCTTCATTTCGTGAAGCGACTTGCGCCTGCTGGACTGCAAACAAGACTTTAAATATTTCAGAATGATGATTTTCTTGATATTGAATTGGCGTGATATCTAATACAACCAGTTTTTCAATCAGATCAGACGCCAGGTCTGCCAGCTTCATGGCAATTTTTCCGCCCATTGAATGCCCGACTGCAATAAATTTTTTAATATTTAAACTGGCTAAAGTTTCTAAAATATCTTCGGCCATGATTTGATAATTCACTTCATCAGAATGGCCAGATAAACCATGATTTCTGACATCAATTTGAATCGTAGTTGCCTGCTCTGAAAAATGTCGGGCTAACATACCTAAATTACTTAAACTACCAAATAAACCGTGAATAAATACCATTGGGGCTAAAGTTGATGTTTCATGGGTTTGTATTTGATAATTCAGGATCATTTGAGAATTCCGTGATTTCCTATGTTAGGTGTTAATAGTGGAGTTATATTGGAAGTTAATCAATTGCCAATGACATAATTTAAAATTTTGCTTAGGCTATTTTGATTAAAGTAAAATCTGCTTAGGCTAAATTGCAATATCTGCTCATAATTGAGTGTCACACTAGATTATTAATAAAAAAAATATTTTAAAATTTTTAGGAAATATACGAGTTTTAGAGGTTTATTTGGTATTAAGTTTTAATTATGGGATATGGATTTTGTGAGAATAAATATAAAGTAGAAAATTGCTTAGGCTATTTTAGCGTGCAATGATTTTACCGCCCTTCGTTTGAGTAAAAAAGAAACACATAAATATTTAATATTTCTTAATAAATTTCAAAAGTAGCTGATATATACCCGGTAAAATTTGTATATAAATAGATTTTTATAAAGTTTATTTAATGAGTAATTTAAAAAGCACTGAAATCCATATGCTACGTTTCAGAGTATTTATGCATTTTATAAGCAAGCTGAGAGTCGAAAAAACAAGCTAATTTTTTGGCCCTACCCTTTTTATCCATCTACTTTCATCAAGGCCAACATACCTAATAAAATATGAAGATTTAATTTCATTAGCTTCTATATGCTTCATATCTGATAGTTTAAAGTAGTGTATAAAATGTATTCTAAGGCTATCTTATGAACAATTTAGTTAAAAAAAGCATTGAATTCTTAGTGGAACAAGACGTTGTTGAATCAGCAGAATGTGTAATAGCAGAAGCGGGTTTTACTCCAGCAGAATTGATCACGATAGTTTATGGTGAAATTGTTCGAACAGGTCAAATACCTATTATCCCTCAAGTAGGAACTAAGGATTTCAATATAGCTCGATTAACAGCAGCGAGTTACTCTATTCCAACTGTCAAAGTTTCCATTCCAGAACAGAAGGATGCATTTTTAAATGATGATGGTGGCTATTAAAACTCAAGACAATGCTCTTGCTTTTATGGATTAATTACACTTTCCTACTCTTACAAAATACTGCGGTGGTCATACCTGAATTATTCATACTCTGTGCTTGTCGATCCAGAAAGCTTTTAGCAATCATCGCCATTGTGGGCGCCATATTGAGTTCTTGATTTTCTTCAGAGACTTTTTGAATCTCTTCATAAGCCGTTAAACGCTGGCAGAATGCCTGACGTTGACTTTGTGCATCTGCATTCTGATCTGGCTCATCTAAAATATGTTTGGTTTCATTGACTATTTTTGTTTGCGTAGCAATAAACTGATCATAATCCGCTTGTGAAAGCTTTTCGGCAAAAGCCATATTGTTCAATTGCATGCAAATAAGCAAAGTACATATTAAAGATGAGGATTTGATCATTTTGAAAGTCTTCTTTTAGTTTTCTTCTTTCCAGACATCTTCATAATCATCTGCATCAATCATGAAGCGGTAGCCCTGCTCTAAAGCCAGATAAGGTAAAACTTCAGGGGCAATATCCTGTAACTCACGTACAGTCATGGTTTCAAAAGCATCTTCATTTGAAGCCAGTTCACCACCATAAATATACCAGCTAATATTTTCTTCTGTCTCAGGCTTTCTACGGATTCCGACAATTGGATCCAGCTTCAGGGTATGTACAGCCACTGCAACGACATCATCACCACTTACTTCTACATAGGCAGAACCGACCTCTTCACAAAGCAATTTCTGCTCTGCAATCAGTTCCTGTAATGGTGATAATTTTTGCGTGTTTTTCGACATTCGGTTTGACTCATTAAATTTTTTAAATACCGCTTTAGTTTAGCCTAGTTTTAAAAAATCTAATGCGTATTTTTATAAACAACCTGGCGATCTGTCCTTAAAAATGATTAAAGACAGATCGGAAATTAAGCTTATTGGAAAACTTTGAAGCGTTGATCATCTTCCAGATAATCTTTCGCACGCGCTTCGCCTTCAACTGAACCAAATACCAGTTGAGCACGAAGTTTCCAGTTTTCTGGAATATTCCACTCTGCATGAACCTGCTCATCTACAATCGGATTATAGTGTTGTAAAGATGCACCCAGGCCTTCAGTATGCAATGCTGTCCAGGTAGAGAACTGAGCAATAGCAGTTGAATGTTCTGCCCAGATGGGGAAATTCTCGGCATAAGATGGGAATTGCTCTTGCAAGCCTTTTACTACATTTTGATCTTCAAAGAATAAAACTGTACCCGTACCAGCAGCAAAGGTTGCCATTTTTGCAGTCGTTTTTGCAGCACTTTCTTCATCTTTGGCATAGCTTTTTAATTTATCAGCGACAAAGCCCCAGAATTTTTCATGTTCGCCATTGAATAAAATAACGGCGCGAGATGATTGCGAGTTAAAAGATGACGGACTTTGTTTGATTGCGTTTTGAATCAAATCAGTTAAATATTCAGGAGACTGTTCTACATTTTTACCAATGGCATAAATAGTACGGCGTTTTGTAATTAAATCTAAAAACTGATTCGACATTCGGTTAAATCCTTGGATATATCTTCGGGAAAACTGGAACCTTCACTTATTTTTATGAAGGAATTCTAATGAATAAGAATTCTGTGATTCATTTACTCATTAGTACTGATAGCTTAAAAAAATATGACTGGAATAGCTATATTCTTAAAGTAATATCTTTATATATTCTTTTGATAAAGAATAGTTTTTTAATTTATTTTTTTATCAAACGATAAAATAAATGCCCTTTTCTGAGCCACTTTCTGTTTTAAAATAAGTCACCATGTTTAATGATGTAGCAGAAAATTGTTTTGAAGATAAATATAGAAACTTGCTTAGACTATTTATTATCATAAGGGAAATATCAATTCTTAGAAATCGCTATAAAAAAATCATCCTCCAATTTGGAGGATGAAATTGAATGAATCAGCTTAAATTTACTTAGAATTTGGCATTAAGTACCTGAGCAGAGACTTTATTTTTCCAAAGATCACGTAAGGTTGGTAAATAGAATTTTTCACCGAGTTCTACCAGTTCAGCATCAATCAAGCCATGCACATCATGCATAAATAGATAATCCAGATCCACACTAGAAAGCTTAAGATGTTTCTTCTGATATTCTCTGCGTTTTTGCTGTGCCTCTTTCACCAACTGATCTGCAAATGTCTTATCTTTATACTGAGTGATCGCATTTAAACGCAATTCGATAATGCCCCAGCCTGTTAATAACATCTGAAACGTTTCAAAGTCCTGAGTGGTTGATTCCCAGGTCATTTCATCAAGATTTTCATTTTCTGGGAGAACAGGTAAAAGAAGTTCCATTACGCTTGGAAAAATCTTTTTAAAATTCAGAATAAATTTAACAGGATGCTCACCTGGATAATCCTTGAATTGAACCTTTTTTTGAACATCTGTTAAATAAATATCAAGCATTAAATTTTCCTTAAACAACCTGCCATTTTATGGATGTTTATTCATATGCTATAGAAACTCATGCGGAATAAACGACAAAACAGCAGTAAAAACGAACTGCATTTTAGCAGCTATATACGCTTATTCAATGTTAATTCGGTATGAGAAGCCATGAGGATAGGCTTTAGCACTAAAAAAACTTCAATAGTTATCTCTAACCATCCTTCTAATACGATTTCACCCGTAATTTTAGATTCTTTCTTTTATTTGCTCATGGATTTATAAAATTAAGAACTTCTGATGAGGAGAATAAAAAAGCCCACTCATAAAGCAGGCTTAATAAACAATTATGAGTTGAGTTAATCTATCTCACCAGTTTTTCCGGTTCCCATACATTTGACACACTGTTTGGCTTCCACAACGTTATAGCCGGTACCGCTACAGCTGCTACACTTCTTTTTTGTATAATCTGGATATAAATCCTCATCTGGATAGGATTCGTCCAGATCAAAATCATCATCAAAGTCAGTCATCACCCTTACCTCATTTTTCTAGTTATCAGGGAATTTCTATTAGTAATCCTTCATTGCATATCTGTCAAAACCTGAACGATAGATGGTTCATAGCATTTAATAAACAAGCTCAATTGAATAAGAATTTTCTAGCAAAAACATGTGCTTGTTATTTTATTAAAATTTGTATGAATAATCCTTAGATATTATAAAGCCCACATTTAGAGGGCTTTATTATTTAACCATAATTAGAAGACTTATTTTACGTTTGGAGCCACCATATTCTCAGGACGCACCACTTGATCAAACTGTTCTGCAGTCACCAATCCGAGTTCGACTGCGACCTGTTTTAAGGTTTTACCTTCTTTATAGGCGGTCTTGGCCACTTTAGCTGCATTCTCATAACCAATGACTGGATTTAATGCAGTGACCAGCATTAATGAATCATGCAGGAAGTGTTCAATCTTGTCACGATTAGGTTCGATTCCGACTGCACAGTTATCGTTAAAGCTGTTACATGCATCGCCAAGCAGTTGGATTGACTGCAACAGGTTATAAGCAATCACTGGCATAAAGACATTCAGCTCAAAATTCCCTGATGCACCGGCCACATTAATCGTCGTATCATTCCCTAAGACTTGGGCAACGACCATAGTCATGGCTTCACTTTGAGTCGGGTTCACCTTACCCGGCATAATACTTGAACCCGGTTCATTTTCAGGAATACGTAATTCACCAAAACCACAACGTGGTCCGCTCGCCAGCCAGCGAATATCGTTGGCGATTTTATTCAGGCTAACGGCTAAAGTCTTTAAAGCACCTGAAGCAAAAACTGCTGCATCACGGCCGGCCAAAGCTTCGAACTTGTTAGGAGCGGTGACAAAAGGCAAGCCTGTTAATTTAGCCAGAGTATCCGCAGCTTTAACAGCATAATCTGGATGGGCATTGAGGCCTGTACCGACGGCGGTTCCGCCTAATGGCAGTTCATATAACCCTTGCAAAGCCTGATACAGTCGAATTAAAGCATGATCCAGTTGAGAGACATATCCACTGAATTCCTGACCTAAAGTTAAAGGTGTGGCATCCTGAAGATGGGTACGACCGATTTTTACAATCTCGGTAAATTCCTGAGATTTGGCATGCAAGGTATCACGTAAACGTGTCACTGCCGGTATTAGCAGTTCATTGATCTGTAAGCTAGCTGCTACATGAATCGCAGTCGGAAAAGAGTCATTGGTCGATTGAGCGCGGTTGACATGATCATTTGGATGCACAGGCTTTTGTGCACCTAAAGGATTACCCAGCTTCTGGTTAGCAATATTGGCAATCACTTCATTACAGTTCATGTTACTTTGCGTGCCCGAACCGGTTTGCCATACCACTAGCGGGAACTGGCTATCCCATTGACCGCTGATCACTTCATCCGCAGCACCGATGATATAGGTCGATAACTCATGAGGAATCTGGTTTAACTCGGCATTGGTGATCGCAGCTGCTTTCTTGACCAAGCCCATGGCACGAATCATGGCGCGTGGCAAATGCTCATTGCCAATCTTGAAGTTCTGTAGACTACGCTGAGTTTGTGCGCCCCAAAGTGCTTCACTCGGTACAGCGACTTCTCCCATCGTGTCATGTTCAATACGTGTTTGCATGCTCAACCTCAATTGTTATTCCATGTTTTACTCATTTAGACAGCAGCTTCAATGCTGTACTCTATTCATCTTAATGAGTTTGATTAATTTTGCAAATGATAATTATTATCAATAATTAACTTATAGGATTCTTAATCACTGCCCTCTTAACGTATTCTGATAGAACAACCATTCATCCTCTAACATTTTCCTTAAGGTATAGCGTGGCTGCCAATGTAACAACTGTTGGGCTTTATCCGTATTAGCACCCAGTTGATCCATTTCAGCATGCGGATATGGCAAAGCATCTACTGTAGGAACAGCGGATTGGGTGACTTCTGCAACCTGATCCAGCAAAGTCTGCATTGAGATCAGCTCTCCAGCGATATTAAAGGCTTCGCAAGTCCATTGTTGCTGTTGAGACAGCCAATGTAGCGACTTGAATACCGCATCACAGACATCCATCACATGCAGAAAACTACGTTCTACTGTATAGTCTTCGGTCTTGGCCTGACGGCGCAATTCCAGATATTCACGCTGCTTCGCACCCACCTGCATGGCCAGAGGCACAATATTCTTTGGTAAAGGTGGCACCCATTCACCTAAAATGCCATTTTCAAAAGCACCCGCGACATTGGAAAGACGTAACATCGCAATACGCCATTCATTATCCGTCTTGGCAGTATCCCGGATGATTTCTTCCACCATCTGCTGTGATTTAATATAAGGATTTGGATAAGTGTAATTGAAAGCCTGATCTTCTTTTAAATCCGTTCCGGAATGGCCATATACAGCCAATGAAGACAAATGCACCAGATTGCGTACTCCAGTACGCTGCATGGCACGCATCAAGCTCATGATACAGCTGACATTATCATTATAATATTCAAGTGGTTTTAAAACTGATTCTTCTAATGATTTAAAGCTGGCAGTATGAATGACAGCCTGTACTGAATTCTGTTCAAAAACTTTATTTAATGCTGGAGTGTTACGGATATCAATTTTGACAAAAGGCACATAGCGGCCGGAAATAAATTCAAGGCGTTCTAAGGTCTGTAGACTGGCATTGGCCAGATTATCGACCACAATGACCTCTAGTCCTTGTGCCATCAGACTTAAAGCAATATGTGAGCCTAAAAAGCCTAAACCACCCGTCACTAAAATCATTGTATACTACCTACTTTCTTTGTAGCCAAGATCATCATCCCGCGTTGATCAAGCCTGTAGTGAATTTCGATGAGCACCTTAATTCTTGTTACCTCCGCACCGACTTCTATTTATGCCTGGCATGCGCTTGGACTCGCCCAAGCTTTACAACATAAACAGGAAGCTTTCCGTGTATTTTTCTATCAAGATGGCGTGTCGGTCGCAAATGCATTGCAATGGGTGCCCGACGACCAGCGTCATCTCACACGTTCCTGGCAGGATCTGAAGATCCGCTTACCTGTTTGTGTCAGTGCAGCCTTAGCGCGTGGGATTACAGATCAGGAAAATGCTCAACGTCACAATATTCAGCAACATAATCTTGCTGATGGTTTTGAATTGGTCGGTCTAGGCGAGCTTGCTGATGCTGTTCAGTCCTCACAACGTCTAATTCAATTCTAGATGCTTCATTTTTCAGGATGTGTTGCTTTTAAAAGGAATCTTGTGTGAAATCTGTACTTGTTATATTAACCCAAGCCAACCTAAACAGCTTACAGGTGCATGAAAGCCTGTCTGCCACGATGGTACTGGCGACCTTCGGCGCTGAATTTAAAGTATTACTCCAAGGCGCGGCCTTGAGTCTTTTACGTTCTGAGCTCCAGTTTGACCAGCTTAAACATGCCTTTAAACTGGCTTCAAATCTGGTGGATAGTTTCGAATTTTATGACCTGACCCCAATTCTGGTTGAGCAGAAAAATCAGGACTCTCCTTTTGTAAAGCAAAGCGAGCAGGAGATTGAGTTGATTGAACTCAATTCAGAATTCGTTCAAAAATTTGATCACGTATTGTATTGGTAAGTTGGTAAGGATGAAGGATAAATAAATGTCAGATCAAACCCTTTACCTGATCCAGTCAGATTATGCAGCGACGGCGTCAGTCCTTGATCAGTTAGCACAGCTCCATGCTTCAGATGATCAGGTGGTCCTGATGGGAGAATCTGTGCTGTATCTGGACCATGCTTTCGTACAGCAACTGCCGCAAGTTTATATCCTAAGAAATGATGCAGAAATTCTGATCTCACCTTTATCGGAAAATGTTGCTTTACTCGACTACTCCGAATTTGCAGATCTATGTCTGAAATTTAGTCGTTGCATCTCAATGAAATAATCCATGAGTCACATATGAATCTAGAACTGGACCAAGATGGTCATTTAGTCGATTACACCATCTGGAATGAAGACGTTGCCCAAGTACTGGCAGATACACTAGAACTTCAACTTACTCCTTGGCATTTTGAAGTGCTACAGGCAGTCCGTCAATTTTATCAGCAGTTTGGGCATTCTCCTGCAACCCGCCCGCTAATTAAGTTTTTGATGAAGACAGTCAGCCCGGAAATTAACAATGCCTTATTGCAGGAAAAGTTTAATACGGGTTTAGTGGCACGTCATTTAAGCCGACTGGCTGGTATCCCGAAACCCGCGAACTGCTTATAAGTTTTAATCTAAAAAATGAATGAAGAAGAAGTCCGTTTCTACGGGCTTTTTCTTATTAAGCTTATCTATGATCTGTATTCACAACTAAATAAAGCTTTAAACCGGAAGATTAAAAACTTTTCTGATCCAATGCATTTAAGGCTTGATCAAGCTGTGGAGAGATTTCAGGCAGAACTTTCTGCAAAAATTCTATTTGAGCTCTCGCCTCTTCCGGAGCAACGACCCGGGCATTCACCAGATTCTGCTGTTGTACCAGCAAATGATCTAGCTGGCGATAGTCTGGCTTTTCACCTTGACTTAAGCCATTCATCATTTGGGTAAAATCCAGATAAAGCTGCTCTCTCTGTTGTAATAAGACCTGCTGTTCAGAATCCACTTCCGAGTGTCTAGTCGTTTTTGCCGGTACAGCTGTTTTAGGATTTAAACTGGAAGTAATCAGTGACTTTGCTGGAAAAGTCATCTGATCATCAGGTTTCAGTATATTGAACTCTGCCTTATAGATATCCTTATGAACCTGATAAGCAATCCCAACCAGAATACCGGTCAATAACATTCCCGCCAGCAGATATAAAGTAAGTGTTTTGTTCCTCATATATGCCACCTACAATGCTTAGAGCAACGTTCATAACACATTGCTCTTTTTAAGCCATTATTTGCTACGGTGTAGACCAGTCTGCTGGGGCATAACCGATCCGGACACGCTGTGGATGATTGCCTACAGGTACACTGGTCACTTTATTGCCTGTCGCGAAATCAATTACGGTCACAACATCCGTTTCACTTTCTGAAATGATACAGCTACGGCCATCCGGACTTCGGGTAGCCCAGTATGGCTTACCTGCAGGAATCAATTTTCCGGCAGTCAGACTCTGACGGTCGACAATGGTGGCGTAATTATCCATCGTGCCCGCAACACAGAGCTTCTCACCATCAGCACTGATCGATAAACCATGATGGCGGGAATCATTCACCCATTTGGTACGATCTTTGGGAATGCTATCGCTACCTGGCAACTGCCCAATACGGGTCACTTTATTCTGGTTTAAGTCATACTCAATCAAACCATTAAAAAATGATACCTGAGCATAGAGTTTACTTTCATCCTTGCTAAAGACCATCGGCCGCACTGAATTAGATAAATCTTTTCGACCAAACGCATCCAATGCCGGTCTAAAGTCAATTTTCTTAAGCACCTGATGGGTATTGGCATCTGCAATGGTGATATAGCGTTTACCCTTGGTGAAATCCTGCCACTGCGCATCAAGAGAGGTTTCTACATTACCAATGGCCGAGTTCAGAATTTTTCTGCCATTATCAAAGTAGATATTTTCATGCGGTTTATCACCCGTCGCAAATCGACCAAGTTCCTTACCAGTATGAATATCCAGTACATGCACCACATTTCCGGAAGATGCGGAAACCGCGACACGCTGGCCATCTGGTGAAACTGCCATATGATCCGCGCGGAAGCCTTCAACTGGAGTACGCCAGTTAATTTTGCCTGTCTTGATGTTGATAGAGACCACATCGGCAAAACTTGGACGGGATGCGACCACTGACTGTCCATCTGGCGTGGAATACATATCGTCGACCAGCTGATCATTACCTTCACCCGCAGTAGCTTGAATATAGGTATAGGCAATCAGTTTAATGGGATTGAGGTGAATCTCTTTCAGACGCTCCTTACGATCAGGAATCATGTTGATCACACCAACCTTGCCAAAGTCACCTGAAGATCGAATCACTGTAACTGTTCCATCCCAGTTATTACCCACAAAGAAAACTTGCTGGGAATTGGGCGGTTGAGGCAAGGTAGACGAATCTGCCTGTGCAGTTGAAAAGACTGAGAGCATGGCCATCGCGGACAAGCTCATACAGAACCGTGATAATCGTTTTTTCTGGATTTCCATGCGGTATTCTCCATATTTTCTATTTTATTGTTTTTATCTTTGTTCAATCCACAGTCAGGCCGTGGATCTCAATCATCCACTATACAATGAAGAAAAAACCATGCTGAATTTTCCGACAGAATAGAAAGATAAGAACCCAGAAAAGTTGAAGCGTCCATTGATATGAACGCTTCTCAGTAAGATAGTTTTATTGAAAAATGCTTTGAACTTTAGACATCCAATACATCAACGAATTGAGCATCTAGAACCTTAGCTAAGTCCGCAGGTTTTAAACCAATATCCAGACCGCGTTTACCCCCACTGACATAGATTTTATTCAGCTGTTCTGCAGATGCATCAATGACAGTTTTCAGGCGTTTTTTCTGCCCAACCGGACTAATCCCACCGACAAGATAACCGGTTAGACGTTCTGCCTGTTTGGGATCAGCCATTTGTAGCTTTTTACAACCAAAGGTTGATGCTACTTTTTTCAGGTTTAACTGATGGTTGACTGGAAGAACTGCTACAAAATACTGCTTCTCATCTGTGACCAATAAGGTTTTAAATACTTCTTCTACTGCCAGCCCTAACTTTTCTGCTGCTTCCAAACCAAAGCTTTTGGCATTAGCATCATGTTCATATTCGTGAATGCTATATTCAATTTTTTGAGATTTTAATAATTTGCATGCAGGTGTCATAACAGCTTCGATAGTATTTTGACGGAATCTTCATTATAGCTTATCAAGTCTGCTTGGGTTTTATTCTGTGATTCTCAATAGTCTATACAATCAATATATGTTCAAAATACAATCAGATACCATCACCTTTTAATCCAGAATATCTATTCATATTGTACTTTAACTGAACTTAGCTATCCCATTTATCATTGTAATTCCGCATACCATCTTGTTCTTAAGCTTAAAAATTCATCATTTAAAAACTTAGGCAATATTCAGATGAATAACAACGCCTATACATGAAGTGCCATTTTGCCAATGTTATTGAGCGAACATAAAGAATTACAAATAAAGGTAAGCTTTAGAAAATTGAGCACATTCGTCAATATTAGATGAGGCCAGTAAAAGATTAATGAAGAATCATAAGTTTTTAATTTTACTTTTACGGCCAGTATCATTTAGCCAATGTTCAGTAGCAATGAGCCTATCTCTTTTTGCAGAAAAATAATGTGTGACTTGCTTTACTAGCGACATAAAATCCATTTAATACTACACTTCACTTCATACCATTTATCAAATAACTTTTTGATTTTTATTCCAAGTTTGATATTTTAGTTTACAGAATAATGAATAGAATAAAATTCTGATTCATTCAAAAATCTAATGAAAATCCGGTCTTTTAGCGATCACCACAATTTTTGATATGAGCAGAGACTTCGAGTAATAATTTTTATTTTTGACAAGCCATTGCCGAATAAACACTCAATTTAAAAGAATTATGAATAAACATTGAGGTCTAACTTACACAGCATAAATGTAACAATTCAGCCAATTCATCTAAAATATAAAAATGATGTAAAAGACGAAGATTTGGTAGTTTTGAACATTGCTAAATGCTTGCAAAGTTTTCATTATATGGCCACTGCGTGGTACATGCTTTTCTATGTCAATTCAAAGAAATTATAAAAATAATGTAGGAATTCATGCCATAATAGGCGAAGTTTGTAGACATCTTGCAAACCTATCCTGAAACTTTTTAACTGGAGCACCATAGATGACTTCGACCATTTTGGTTATTCATGGACCGAATTTAAATTTGCTAGGAAAGCGCGAACCCGAAGTTTATGGTTATTTAACTCTAGAAGATATTAATCAGCAGCTCACTGCTCAGGCTGAAAAAGCTACTTTACAACTTGACACTTTCCAGAGCAACTGGGAAGGCGCAATTGTTGACCGAATTCATCAAGCCCAACAAGACGGCGTGCAATATATCATTATTAATCCTGCTGCCCTGACACATACCTCAGTTGCAGTTCGTGATGCACTTCTTGGCGTGGCAATCCCGTTTATTGAAGTCCACCTGTCTAACGTCCATGCACGTGAGGCATTCCGACATCATTCATATCTATCCGATAAAGCTATTGGCGTGATCTGTGGTCTAGGTGCAAAAGGCTATGCTGCCGCACTCGACTATGTCATTGAAAAAATACAATCTTCTAAACAATCTTAATTAGGAATACTGTCTCATGGATATCCGTAAAATCAAGAAGCTCATCGATTTGATGATTGAATCTGACTTACAGGCGATTGAAGTTAAGGAAGGTGATCAGTCGATTGCTCTGACTCGTCGTAATCCAGTAGTTGCAGCAGCTGTTCCTGCAATGCCTGCACCTGCAGCTGACGTCCCTGCAGCTAAATCTCCTCGTGGTGCAGTTGAAAAATCTCCAATGGTTGGCGTGTTCTATGCGGCTCCAAGCCCAGGCGAAGCACCTTTTGTAAAAATTGGCCAAACTGTTTCTGCTGGCGAAACACTGGGTATCATTGAAGCAATGAAAATCATGAACCCGATTGAAGCAACTCAAAGCGGCGTGATTGAAGAAATTCTGGTGAAAAATGGTGAAGTGATTCAGTTTGGTCAGCCACTTTTCCGTTACCGCGCCTAATCACTTCGGGGATTCATAATGTTGCAAAAAGTTTTAATTGCAAACCGAGGTGAGATCGCCTTGCGCATCGCCCGAGCTTGCAAAACTTTAGGAATTAAAACAGTCGGTGTCTATTCAGACGCTGACAAAGACCTGATGCACTTACGCTTCTGTGACGAAGCCGTGTGTATTGGTCCTGGCGCAAGTAGCGACAGTTACCTGAATATTCCAGCCCTGATTACAGCTGCTGAAATCACCAGCGCAGATGCCATCCACCCTGGTTATGGCTTCCTGTCTGAAAATGCTGAATTTGCTGAAATCGTAGAAAGCTCTGGTTTTATCTTCATTGGTCCACGTCCAGAACATATTCGCCTGATGGGGAACAAGGTTTCTGCGATTATTGCCATGAAAAAAGCGGGTGTACCAACTGTACCTGGCTGTGATCATGCGGTGACGATTCACAATGCGCTTGCTGAAGCCAAAGAAATTGGTTTCCCGCTCATCGTGAAAGCGGCTTCCGGTGGTGGTGGTCGTGGTATGCGTATCGTAGAACGTGTGGATACCCTGCTTGAATCAGTACAAGCCGCGCAGCGTGATGCAGAAATGTGGTTTGGCGATGACACGGTTTATATGGAACGTTTCCTGCAAAAACCGCGTCACGTCGAAGTACAGGTTCTAGGCGATGGTAATGGTCATGCGATCCATTTATATGACCGTGACTGTTCTTTACAGCGTCGTCACCAGAAAGTACTTGAAGAAGCGCCAGCGCCTAACCTGCCAGAACAGGCTCGTGCTGACATTCTTGAGGCCTGTGTCAATGCTTGTAAATTGATGCAATATCGTGGTGCCGGTACATTCGAGTTCCTGTTTGAAGAAGGCGAATTCTTCTTTATCGAAATGAACACCCGTGTTCAGGTAGAACACCCTGTGACTGAAATGGTCACCGGTATCGACATCATTGAACAGCAGTTACGTATTGCGGCTGGCTTAGGTCTGGATATCCAGCAAGAAGATGTACGTGTTCAAGGTCATGCGATCGAATGCCGTATCAATGCAGAAGATCCATCGAACTTTATGCCATCTCCTGGCAAAATCGAGACTTTTTATGCGCCAGGTGGTGCAGGTATCCGTTTAGACTCTCATATCTATCCAGGTTACAGCATCCCGCCATATTATGATTCTATGATTGCCAAGCTAATTGCCCATGGTAAAGACCGTGAAACTGCAATTGCACGTATGAAACAGGCCTTGGATGAAATGATTCTGACAGGTGTGAAAACCAATATCCCATTACACAAAGATCTGATTCTTCAGGATGAAAATTTCTGTGAACAGGCGATGGATATTCACTATCTGGAAAAACATTTGTTGAAGCAGCTTGAAGGTGCTGAAGACAAAGAAAAAGCTTGATCCAGTAATTGATCTAATAAAAAAACCGCTGAATTCAGCGGTTTTTTTATATCTAGCCTTCAATCAAGGCAAAATGCGTCGAAGCACAGCAAAACATTGTTCTGCTTTTTCATTGGCACAGAAATTAATGGTATTGGAATTCTGCCACTTCACAAAATACTGCGAAATCTCACCTGACTGATCTACCTGATTACCGGAACAGTCTTTTTCATTATTGTCGTATTTAACCTGCATAATCAGCGCTGGAATCTGTGCAGCAGGATCTTGTGAAGGCTGATAGTCATACAACCCTGTGGTCCATTCTGAACCGCTTTTAATCACTACGTTGTTATTGCCTTTAAAATTATAGTATTCAACACATTTCTTATTATCTGGAATTTCCATTCCCCATAGCCCGACAATTTCAGGACGGGTATTAATGGTAAAGGTATTCGGAACTTCGATAGGTTTCGCAATACTATTTGCAGCTTGATTATTATTTTCTGTTGCCATTAGCCAAGATGAGCTCATGAGCAAGACAAGGCTAAGACAGGTTTTTTTCATATTCACAGGCTTCGTTTCAATCCTAATAATTAATTTTAACTTATCATATTTTTCGGGATCATATTCTGCTCTGCATCAGTTTAAATACCGAAATAAAACAAATTTTTATCATTATAGTTTAAAAACATGGATTTCCTTTTTTAATTTTTTTGTATATATTTCGTATACAAACGTATATTGATAACGTAAGTAAAAACAGATTATTCCAAGAATAAAGTTGTACTTTTGGGTAAAAAGCATTTCCCAAACAAAGTGATATTTCACAAATAAAAATTAGATACAGGACTTAGATTTGCGAATACCTCGAATCACAGACCAGAACTTGAATCCTGAAACATATGCCTACTTGGTCATTCTTTTCATTATTTTAGTGACTTGTTTGATTGGCATTATGACCAGAACACAGGATTACTTAGCCATACTCTGGCCTTCCAATGCTGCCTTACTGGCCATGTTTTTACGCTTCCCCCATTTAAACAATATGGGCGGGTGGCTAGGTGCTTTCTGTGCGTTCATGTTTGCTGATCTGGCGACAGGTAATAATCTTTTACAGAGTCTGTTTCTAACGCTTGCTAACCTGATCAGTACGATTGTATCGCTATTTTTTATCCGATATTTCCAGATCAATTATAAGTACTACAATACTGGCTTCACTTTCGTGCATATGTTCGGCATCTGTGCATTCGCAGGATGCCTGGCCAGTGCAGTGTTTGCCGTTGCGACCTTACCCAATCTTCCTCATTCCTTTATGACCAAGGAAAATTTATGGATAGATTTTGGGCTGTGGTGGACAGGCGAAATGGTAAATTACATTATTGTCCTGCCGCTTTTTTTAGCCTTTCCTAGAACCAAAGATCTCAAGTATTTATTTAAAAACCGCAGAAAGAAGCAGAACTCTTTTAGTTATCTGCTGCCAGCAGGTACGGTAATCCTGTGTATTATCCTGAGTAATATTTTTGTCGGTCCAGGTGCCCTGCTTTATCCGCTGGCAGCTTTAATCTGGGCAGCACTGACCTATCGCATCTTTACGATTGCGATTATTAATGCCTTTGTAATCATTTTGATGTATTACAGCCTGACCCAGTTCTATGCCACTACACATGATACGTTGGCAGACTCGACCATTTATATCTCATTAAGGATCGGACTGTTTATGCTGGCATTATCGCCGCTGATCCTGTGTATCATCAGTCAGAACCGTAATGACCTGTTTAAACGGGTATTGTATTTGGCCAATCACGACAGTCTGACACGGACCATGAACCGGCATTTTTTCTTCCAGAAAGGTGAATATTTACTGCAACATTCCAAGAGCGTGCAGTTTTCCCTGATTATGCTGGATATCGACCATTTCAAACGTTTAAATGATCATTTTGGCCATCATGTGGGCGATAAAGTACTGCAACATTTTGCTGAAATCATCCGTTCTAATCTACGTTCTCAGGATCTGTTTGCGCGTATTGGTGGTGAGGAATTTGTGATTTTGCTTTGGGATACTAAACCGTCCAAAGCCCAGTTTATTGCCGAGCGTATTCGTGAACTGGTAGCTAAAACGCCAATGTATCAACCTGATGGATCACCGTTATCGATTACTGTGAGTCTCGGGATTACGCATCAACATGCCCCGCTTTCTCAGGATTTACAGCAACTGATCAATACCGCGGATCAGGCCTTATATCAAGCCAAACACTTGGGACGTAATCAGGTGGTGCTTGCATCCTGAACTGAAACCCTCTACAACCTTATAACAATATCAACGCTAGGGAATGCAGATGAAATTTGAAGAATACTTACAATACGATGGATTAGGACTGGCTGAACTGGTTAAAAATAAACAGGTGCATTCAAGTGAACTTTTATCAGTTGCCTTAGAACGCAGTGCAAATATTAATCCTGAAATCAATGCCATTATTATTCCCATGCATGAGCATGCCTTGCAGCGTACCCAGCAAAAACTGTCTGGCCCCTTTGCTGGAGTTCCATTTCTGGTCAAAGACCTGTTTCAGGAATATGCAGGTTATCCGACGTCTTATGGATGTCAGGGTTTAAAGCGTATCGGGTATATCGCTGAAACCAATGCCGAGATTGTTAATCGTTGGGAACAGGCAGGTATTGTGACCTTTGGTCGGACCAACACCCCTGAATTCGGAATTAAAGGCATTACAGAGCCAGATGCCTGGGGAAGCTGTAAAAACCCGTGGAATTTAAGACATAACAGTGGTGGCTCGTCAGGCGGTTCTGCTTCTGCTGTGGCAGCCGGCATTGTGCCAATTGCCGGTGCAGGTGATGGTGGTGGCTCAATTCGTATTCCGGCTTCCTACTGTGGTCTGTTTGGTTTAAAACCAAGCCGTGGACGTACGCCGTGGGGACCGCAAATGAGTGAGGCAATGCACGGTGCTGCCATTCAACATGTACTCACCAAAACTGTTCGGGATAGTGCGGCAATGCTGGATGCCACCCATGGTGAAGATCGCAGTTCGCTGTTTACGATCCAACGTCCGCATACACATTATCTGGAAGTGATTCAGCAACCACCAAAAAAATTAAAAATCGCATTTAATACGCGTTCCAGCATTGATACGCCTGTTTCTCAAGATGCTATTAAAGCGGTAGAACAAACTGCCCGTTTACTGGAATCTTTAGGTCATGAAGTCGTTGAGGATCAACCGCAGATTGATGGTATGCAACTGGCTAAAGATTTTATTACAACGTGGTTTAGCCAGTTTTCTTATATGCTAGACGAAATCCAGAAAGGCTATCCATCCAGATCAGGCGATTTTGAACTGGATTCTCTGGCGCTAGCCGCTTTTGGTGCCAAAACAACGGCGATTGAATATATCCAGAATCTGACCAACTGGGGACAATATGTGACCCAGATGAATCATTTCTTTGATGATTATGATCTCTACCTGACGCCAGCCACGGCCACTGTTGCACCCAAAAATGGTGAAGTCAAAACACCAAACTGGCAGAAGCCAATTCTTAAAGCTTTATTAAAAATGAATAAGGCACATTTATTGGCACAAGGTAAGCTGGTCGATCAGATTGTGAAAGAAAATCTGAAATGGGTGCCATTCACGCAGTTAGCCAATATTACCGGCCTTCCAGCAATGTCTGTACCGCTTTACTGGAATGAAGATAACTTACCTTTGGGTTCACAGTTTATTGCACCATTTGCCCGTGAAGATTTACTGTTGCAACTGGCCGCTCAATTAGAACAGGCTCAGCCTTGGTTTGATCAATATTCCAAAATCCGCATTTAATTATTCAATCGTATCTTAAACCTGCTTTTGCAGTTCGACTTTGTTGGGTAAGCCAAATACCAGCAATAGGCCCAGCAAGGTCGATAGCGCAGCAGCAATAAAGATTGATGTTCCACCGACCTGATCCCAATAACGACCGGCAAGAATACTCCCACTCGCCACGCCTAAGCCCCACATGGTGCTATACAGTGCCTGTCCACGGCCTTGCTGTCCAGCCGAGAAGTTCTGAAAAATAACCCGCATGGCAATCATATGAAATAAGCCAAAACTCAGGGCATGAATGGTCTGGGCAAAAAACTGTTCCAGAAATAACGATGGAAATAGGCCTACAGTCAGCCATCTTAAACCGGTCATTAACAGGCATAGCATCACCAGATGACGCCATGACCAGCGTGTTAGAAAAAATGTAGCGTAGGCAAACATAATGATTTCAGCAATAACCCCAACCGACCAGAGTAATCCGATCTGACTGGTACTGAATCCATTCTGGCTGAGATAGTTACTATAAAAACTATAAAATGGCGCATGTGAAAACAGCATGATCAGTTCAATCAGGAAAAAACTGTATACCACCGGACGCTTGAAGATCGGCCATAAAGCTTCGAGTTTTTTCTGAGCTGTGGGTGCTGCTGTAGGTTCTTTGATGGTAAATGACCAGAGAAAAGCCAGAAATGAAATACAAAGTAATAAGACTGGTAGCATACTGATGCTGATAATCTCAAAAATAGCACCTAAACCAAATACGCCAATAATAAATCCAATAGATCCCCACTTACGGACTTTGCCATAGAGCTCTACCCTTTTTTCACCTAACCAGAATAAAGTCACGCCTTCAAACTGAGCCAAAATTGCATTTTGAAAGAAACTGAAAATCAGCATGAGCAAAGCGACTGACTGAAAACTATTTGGAATGATAAATATCATGAACCAGATACAGGCTTCCATCCAGGTAGCTATACGCACCAGCAACATGCGTTTCCCGGATTTGTCTGCAATCCATCCCCAAATAAATGGCGCAAAAAATCGGGTGATAATCGCAATCGAAGATAAAATCCCAATTTCCTGATAATTAAAGCCTTGATCCTCTAGATACAGACTCCAGAAAGGCATGAATGCGCCCACAATCGCATAATAAAAAAAGTAGAAAAAACTGAGTCTGTAATGAATAGCTAGAGATTGCATCAAACTAGATACTCTTTCATTTCTGATAACTTAAAATAAATATAAGTTGCGCTGAGTTGCATTGAATGGTAAGCGTCCGCTGAGCCCCACTTTTTCTAACTCATTAATACCGCGATAGTGTCCACTAAAATTTAAGTGGACACCTATTTATGGATTTAAAGACAGTTATAGACACTGCACCAACGCTAAAAAAGC
>NZ_VPEG01000085.1:0-4283 GCF_013417275.1 Acinetobacter sp. YH16038
GCGCGGTTTTAGAAGGAGTTGTAATTTTTCAAAAAAGATTGAAAACCATTTTAAAGCTTTCGACTTAACCTTTTTTTACATCAATAATGGCTTCATTTAATGTCAGCATACTTTTTGAAACACCACCAGATTTTTTATTTTCATTACTTCTTTTATTTAACATTTCTTGTCCTAAATCTTTCCAAATTTGCCACTTCATATCATTTGGATCAATTTCAGCAGTTTTTATAAGTACTCCAAGCAATTCAGCAGGATCACGCTGATCTAGCTTAGCAATCTCAAAAAGTGCGCCTAATTGGATAAGGTGGCGTGTACGAGCTTTACGTTCAGCTTCCTTTTCTGCATTCAATAATTTTCTAACAGCAACTTTTTGCTTATTTGCTCGATCTATGGCTTTTTCAGCTTTGATCAAGGCATTAATTTTTTTCTCTTGGTCAGATGTTCTGTACTGAATTTTGGCTAATTCAAGTAAAAGTTTTTGTGCATCACTAGGGTTCTTTAAAGCAGAAATATAGGTGATTTTTTCAGACAGCCAATCATTATTCATATTCAATTCCATTAATTCAGATACCGCAAAAGTACAGGCTTAATTCTCAAAGAACGATAACAAAATAATTACGTCAAATGTACGCAATTTTGTTAAAGTCGTTCTAGAGATTGTTGCCTGCACTTCCATCAAAAATTTGATGGCGCGCTTAGACGTTTCTCAATTTCATTGAGAAACCTAAGCACGTTAGGGACTTCATCCCTAAAACCCTGAAACTTATTTTTTTCGTTCAATTGAAAATTGAATGAAAAAAATAAGTACCAAAGCTAGGAGCAACAGCATGCAACTAAAACAGGTATTGGGAAAAATCAAAGATATTACTTTTGGCGTGATCGCAGCACCGCTAATCATCATCATTATGATGTGGGCTTCGATACTTGATCAAAGAGCGTTTAAGAAAGAGCGCAACCGAAAAAAGGAACAGGATAAAACCTAATGGCGATTGCTCGTTTAAGTGTCAAAGTCGGTAAGGCAGGTAAAGCAGCACCGCATGCCGAATATATTGATAGGGATGAAGAAAAGAAGCTGAAACAGGAACAGGCAGAAACTGATCTTGAACATAGTGCTTATGGAAACATGCCGAAATGGGCTGAACATAATCCGATTACCTTTTGGCAGGCAGCCGACCTTTACGAGCGTAAAAATGGCAGTACCTATCGAGAATATGAAATTGCCCTGCCTAGAGAGATGAATGCCGAGCAACGCCTAGAACTGGTTGAGGACTTCATTCAGTCTGAGATCGGCTCAAAATATCCGTATCAATTTGCGATTCATAACCCTAAAGCAATGGACGGCAAGGATCAGCCTCACGTTCACCTCATGTTTAATGAACGTCTGCAAGATGGAATCGAACGAGATCCAGAGCAATATTTCAAACGCTATAACGCCAAGAATCCTGAACGTGGCGGAGCTAAAAAAGACAATACGGGCAAGGGTTACCAGGAACGAAAAACTGATATTAAAGACCTACGCCAAAGATGGGCTGATTTATGCAACAGCCATTTAGAAAAACACCAAATTGACAGTCGTATTGATATGCGAAGCTACAAAGAGCAAGGCATAGAGAAAGAACCCGAAAAGAAACTATTACCAAGCCAAGCTAAAGACCCTGAAATCAGGGAAGCCTTGCAACAGTCACGTATAGCCTATAAAGAGCTTGAGCAACTAGATTTAGGCGACCCTAAAAAAGACCTGAAAGACCTCAAAAACAGCCCAATTTCAGATAAAGAAATTAAACAGGGTATTGAGAGCTTTAAGGCTGATTTTGACAGCTTTAAACAGCTTGCTTTGGAACAGTACAAACAGCAGCAGAAATTAGAAAGAGAGCAACAGAAAACAATGAAGTTTAGAGGGATGAGCCGATGACACCTGATGAAAAAAAGCTATATGCACTGATGGCAGTTGCAGAACAACAGCAGAACCTAGTCAATCAGGCCGTTAAAGAGCTTCAAATCACGAAAGAACACATTCAAAGCACTATTGCTGGGCAAACCCACCACACTATATCAAAAGCGGTAAATGAGGGCTTACAGGACGGTACAGCAGAACTTATTAAGACCGCTAAAGCGCTTGGACGCTTGAAAAACTCGATTGAATCAGCCAATGATCAATTTTCATGGAAGTTAATCACCACTTTCTTAGGTGTTTTTTCAGTTCTCATACTGACTATGACGTGGCTATTTGCATCTTATATTAAGCCTTTAGAGAATATTCCAAAGATCGAGAGTTTAAGGCAGCAAGGTATTCAGTTTGATATTCAAAGTTGTGCCGTTGGAGAAGAGTCCAAGCCCTGCGTCCGAGTGATGAAAGAGCAGTGTGGCTATGGGAAGCATGGGGATTTATGCGTTATTGACCCCAAATAGCTGAATCTGAAAATGAAGGCTCTAAGCACTCATTTATAATTTTTATTATGTTTAAAATTAGTGGAAGTTAAGGAAATTATTATGTTAAAGCAATCAAGTTTAGAAAGAACAGAGTTTAAGGAAGAAGAACTTGCGCCCATTAAAAAGCTTGATTTGAATGATTTGAAAGTTCCTATGCCTAAAAACCTTGATCAGTTACTGATTTGGACATCCGAACTGGCTCAATATAATTATGCTCAATTCCTTAACCAATCCGAACAGCTAAAACTTGTTGATGAAGACAACCTGGAAGAACAGGCGGAAATCAGTCAGAAGCTTAGGTTCTATAGAGGTAATGCGCTTATAGAAAACCAAATCAAAGATTTCTATTTGAAAAAGTTACTTGATCAAGGAGAGGCAACAGTCAAAGGTTATATTAAAAGTCCGACTAAGAAAAATACCCGATATGCTGTAATTTCTTATCATGACTATGATTTTGTAAGCTTTGCTACTCCAGAGATTCTTAATAAATTTCCAGCCGATCTCATCAATTTCGTGCAAAAGGAAACACCTAAGACATTAGCGGACATATATCCTGAAGAAGCCGTGTTCTTATCAGCTATCAAAAAATTTATAAAACCTTTTAAGGAACAGTATAAAAAATTGGCTGATAAGAACAGGGAAATTAAGGAGCACAATACAGTTGCTCATAAAATTTATATAAAAATTAAAAATAAGGAAGCAACTCTGCAAAAGCCAACAGAGTCAAAGCCTAAAGAATCTAATCCAAAGACTACTGAAAATAGTGCTGTCCCAGTAGAGATGAAGCAGGGAACCATTCAGAAAAATATGGCTCCACAAGAAAAGCCACTTACTGTGATTAAGAAGCGAAAATTTGCTTTAAACAAGAATAAGTAACTTGTAATGTAAAATTCTAAACAAAAACCCCTCTAAGTCTTGCAACTTAGAGGGGTTTTCAAGTAAATTCAGCGGTACGCAGTTATTTGATGGAACTAACATCAAGTAACGAAGATCATAAGGTTTGGCGACCGTTATGATTTCACCAAAAGGCTTGTACCTGAACTCTATTTTCACAATAAACAGTGTTTATATCAAGCCTCAAAATGATAAGTCTTCGTTAATTCGTGTTTTAAACCATCAAATAAGCATCCTAGATCGAGCTTTGCCCGCTTCTGCGTGTCCGTTTTACGGTCGGCATGCAGTACGTGTGGTAGGAATAAGTGTCACTGGCGTATTGTAGCTATAGTCGAAAGGCTAAACCGCTTACAGGGGAACTTCACATAGGCGGAGCGTTAGGAGTAGTTACATAGGACTTGTTAAGTTGTACGTTGGGGAAACCCTCGCAGAGATACAGGCAATGTAACGACAGGGAGCGCGTGGAGCGAGGTGCAAGACTTTGAGTCCTTGTCTGCATAGTCAGCAAAGCTATGTGCGGATACGACCGATATACGTGGCTCCGAAGCCAAATATATACAGGTAAATCGGCAATACTTAGGGGATATGTCATTTTTTCAAATGGCTGCCCTTAGGGTGAGTATTGCCGAAACTCTCTCAACCGTTTCCAAAGCCAAAGCACGAAGTGCGACGCTTTGGAGGCGAGTTGAGAAGTTGAGAGCACTTGCTTTTAGCTTTTATTGTGTTTAGTAGTCGAGGTAGTTGTTTTTACTTTTCTGCTTAGGCTATTCAGTTGAATGTTAAGAGAAGTCGTAACGCTAAGCCTATTAACACGATACCCATAAAAATTTCGGGTGGTGTTTCAAAAAGTATGCTGACATTAAATGAAGCCATTATTGATGTAAAAAAAGGTTAAGTCGAAAGCTTTAAAATGGTTTTCAATCTTTTTTGAAAAATTACAACTCCTTCTAAAACCGCGC
>NZ_VPEG01000086.1:0-4272 GCF_013417275.1 Acinetobacter sp. YH16038
AAAAAAGGCGCTGAATCAGCGCCTTTTTAATATCGTCGTTACTCTGTTGCTGGCGTTACGGCCGTTATCGGCTCTGGCAACGGATTACGCGAGAGCATTGCCTCACGCAGCAGCACGCTGCCGCAGGCAAACAGGCCGCCCAGAATCCCTGCCAGCAGCACAATCAGGGCTTTGCCCGGACCGTCTTTTTTCACCGGCAGTGACGGTGAAAGCTGATACCTGAAGGGTTCAAGCTTCACGTCTTCCACGGACAGTTTTTGCAACTGAGTCAGATAGTATTCACGGTTCTGGAAATCCGCATTCAGCTCGGCCACGTCCTTCAGATTCTTTTCAATCTGCAGCTTTTGCGCAATACCGTCAGCACCCAGCGCCACGGAGTAGTCAGGATCGTCTTTTACCGCCTGTCCGTTGCTGTAAACCGGCTTCTTAATGCCTGCCGCGTTCGCCACTTCCAGCGAATAGTTGAGGCGCTGCAGGTTGGTGTTGTGGATATTGGTCAGACGCACGCGATCCAGCTCCAGCTGCTGCTGAACGACTTTCGTTTTCAGCGTGATCTGGTTACGGATATTTTCCATCGTCTCCTGCTCAACAATGCGGGAGATATAGTTGATGTAACCTTCCAGAACCGTCTGCGCGTCTCCCGCCGTCGGGGCGGTAAAGCTCAGCGTCCATGAGGTATACGGCGCTTTGTCTGCGTCTTTAACCTGCGTGTTATCTGTCGCTTTCATTTTCTCAGCAATATTCACCACCGCGCGATGCAGCTCCAGCGGGTCTACCTCGGTGCCTTCCAGCTGAGACATCACGTACGGGGAGGTTTTCATGTACTCTTCGAGCAGCGACTGCGACTGAAACTTTTTGATGAACAGGTTAAACACGTCTCCACGGCTCACCTTCGCGTCGACGTCCAGCACCTGCAGCGTCACCATCATCTGGCGCAGCGTGTTCCACTGCGTCTGCTCGGCCGGCGTGATCACGGCTTTACTGGTCCATTTTTGCGGGATTAAAAACGCAATGGCCAACCCTACTACGGCGAACGCCAGGACGATCGTCACAATACGTTTTTTGGCTGCCAGAAGTACGTCTAACAACCCCAGGAGATCTATCTCTTTGGTGCTTACCGCCGGAGTGGCATAACGGGGAAAATCGAGGTCCGTGTTTTTCTTGAAATCCATCGCTGACATAACCGTTCTTCTTTTTGGAGCGCAGTAAATTTCTGCCTGATTGGTTGCAGTGGTCGGATGATACAAGAAAGTAAGAATAATCTGAACGCCAGATTGATCTATCTGTAGACCGACTATCAGATTTAGGGAAGGTGCGAACAAGTCCCTGATATGAGATCATGTTTGTCATCTGGAGCCATGGAACAGGGTTCATCATGAGTCATCAACTTACCTTCGCCGACAGTGAATTCAGCAGTAAGCGCCGTCAGACCAGAAAAGAGATTTTCTTGTCCCGCATGGAGCAGATTCTGCCATGGCAAAACATGGTGGAAGTCATCGAGCCGTTTTACCCCAAGGCTGGTAATGGCCGGCGACCTTATCCGCTGGAAACCATGCTACGCATTCACTGCATGCAGCATTGGTACAACCTGAGCGATGGCGCGATCGAAGATGCTCTGTACGAAATCGCCTCCATGCGTCTGTTTGCCCGGTTACATGAAAGCCAGCATCCGGGCCAAGGTGGAGCACCCATTTCGCATCATCAAGCGACAGTTCGGCTTCGTGAAAGCCAGATACAAGGGGTTGCTGAAAAACGATAACCAACTGGCGATGTTATTCACGCTGGCCAACCTGTTTCGGGCGGACCAAATGATACGTCAGTGGGAGAGATCTCACTAAAAACTGGGAATAACGCCTTAAATGGCGAAGAAACGGTCTAAATAGGCTGATTCAAGGCATTTACGGGAGAAAAAAATCGGCTCAAACATGAAGAAATGAAATGACTGAGTCAACCGAGAAGAATTTCCCCGCTTATTCGCACCTTCCCTAATAGCGCGGCTGCGATTCTACTTTTTTCACCTGAACCTGAAGAGGCGTTTGTGGCTCCGCAGTGTGGGCATGACTTTGCTGTTTCGTGTATTTCCTTGCCGCATCCTCGGCAGTAAACCATTGAACTCATTTTTTATCCTCGAGCTTATTTTTAGTTGGGATGCATAATATCCGATGTTTTATAACGATATGCATCCTATATGCTCGGGTGGGATAGATTTCCATTATGGTGAAGGATCTTCTTGAGATCCTTTCTGTAGCGTCGTAATCTCTTGCTCAGTAAACGAAAAAACCGCCCAGCAAGGCGGTTTTTCGAAGGTTCTCAGAGCTGCAACTCTTTGAACCGTGGTAACTGGCTTATGAGGAGCGCAGTAACCAAATCTGTTCTTTCAGTTTAGCCTTAACAGGCGCATAACTTCAAGACTAACTCCTCTAAATCAGTTACCAGTGGCTGCTGCCAGTGGCGCTTTGTCGTGTCTTTCCGGCTTGGACTCAAGTCGATAGTTACCGGAGAAGACGCAGCGGTCGGACTGAACGGGGGGTTCGTGCATACAGTCCAGCTTGGAGCGAACTGCCTACCCGGAACTGAGTGTCAGGCGTGGAATGAGATAAACGCGGCCATAACAGCGGAATGACACCGGTAAACCGAAAGGCAGGAACAGGAGAGCGCACGAGGGAGCCACCAGGGGGAAACGCCTGGTATCTTTAAGTCCTGTCGGGTTTCGCCACCACTGATTTGAGCGTCAGATTCTGTGATGCTTGTCAGGGGGGCGGAGCCTATGGAAAACCGGCAACGCCGCGGCCTTTTCTTTTGCCTCTCGATCCTCTCTCATTGCCTGTGCCTTAATGTCTCCGTTCCCTCCGCTCGCCGCAGCCGAACGACCGAGCGTAGCGAGTCAGTGAGCGAGGAAGCGGAATATCCCCGGACTTATCTTCGGCACCGTACGCGCCAGTGCTGCATTTTTTAATACGATGCAGGATAGGGCTAACGCCGCAAAGTGACGTCACCTGACGTTCCTGGATTACAAAGGTTAAAGCAGCGGACAGGAAATGTTTTGTGCCCACAGCTATGCTGGCTTATTCACAAAACAGCGGGACAAGATGTGTTTTTGGAGTACCGCCGGCCCGCTAAAGACTCCTGGTTAGCTCCCGCATGTTTGCTATCTTTTTGCTACCATTTTGCTACTTTTTTGCTATCTCCAGAGTCTTCTGGTCTTTCGGTTGCTATCCTTTTGCTACTTTTTTGCTATCAAAATGCTACCTCTCCCTTCTTGCAATAAATGACCAAGGCACGTTAGCGATGTATACATCGCCGCGCCGCAAGGGTGCCCCTTCCGAATCCCGTTCATCACTGCGTGCTGATTCATCCACGTTAAATCCGACCCCCTTAGCAATAAATCCAGCCATGCCTGACGGCCTGGCCAACGCCTCACGGCCGCACAGTAAACTGCACACCCGTGAGGCGTTATTCGTGAGGTTCAGTGGTGCTTTTGGGCGTCCAGCCGGATTTTAGCCGCTAAAATCCCGGCCATGCATGTGTGTGCATAGCCATGCAGACGCGCCAGAATCATCAGGCGCGTTTTTTCACGATATAGGCACAGGGAAGTGTCGGAAACAGGCAGGAAGACCCAGAAACGCCCTGAGAGCCTCTCAGGCGGTGCACGCAACGGATGTTATGGTAAATCTGCCTCACAGACTGGTACAAAAAAAGCCCCGCAGGGCTTTTTTGCTATGAGTTAGCCATATTTTCTTGCGAATTTTTCATCGGAATCGCATAGATAAATAATAAACTCAATAAACGCGATGATCGCGGGTATGAATGTCCAGCAAAAAATTAGATACAGGAATCCCTGTCCTATTTTACCTAAGTAAAATTTATGTACGCCAAATCCACCAAGGAAGAATGCTAAGAAAGATGATGGCGGTGGAGGTCAATTTTGAGCAGGGTGCGATTGGCCCGATGCACAATCACCCGCATGAACAGCTTACCTATGTGCTCTCCGGGGAGTTCGAGTTTACGATAGGTGAAGAAAAGCAGATCGTGACGGCGGGCGATACGCTCTATAAAGCGCCGCACGTGATGCACGGCTGCATTTGCCTGAAGCCCGGCACCCTTCTGGATACCTTTACGCCGGTGCGCGACGATTTCCTGAAATAAAAAAAGGCGCTGAATCAGCGCCTTTTTAATATCGTCGTTACTCTGTTGCTGGCGTTACGGCCGTTATCGGCTCTGGCAACGGATTACGCGAGAGCATTGCCTCACGCAGCAGCACGCTGCCGCAGG
>NZ_VPEG01000087.1:0-4125 GCF_013417275.1 Acinetobacter sp. YH16038
CTGATTTTATCTAATATTTAAATTGTTGTATTAACTAGACTGTCTAAAAATCTTGGACGGGTTTATAAAAATTAATCAAAAACAAATAGATATTGGTGTATTTAATTTGAGCAAATAACAATTTTTTTTTGAAAAAGAGTGAAACTTATTTTTTAATGAAAATAGAAATTAATCAAATAGATGTAGATGATTTTTTAATAAGAAATTAGAAAGAGTGAAAGTTAAGGGCTTGAATTGAGTAAAAAAAAACCGCTGACACCTTGCAGTATCAACGGGTTTTTCTTATATTCAGCGGTACGCAGTTATTTGATGTTGACGCATCAGATAACGAAGATCAGCAGAGCTACCAACTCGTGCAGATTTCACCAAAGGCTTGTACCTGTTCGCACATTTTAACGTTATGAGCAGTAATTTCAAGTCAAAACATGAATTACTTCGTTATTGAATCGTTTTGTGTCCATTAAATAAGCAATCTTGAATTCGAGCTTTGCCCGCTTCTGCGTGTCCGTTTATTCGGGTCTAGGCATGTGGTGTGGGTGGATGGAATAAAGCGACGCTAGCGCACCACAGCGATTGTTTTACAGTAATGTAGAGCAGGAGTTGCTACTAGGGGATATCGACAAAGCAACAGCGTGATGAGTAGTTCAGGGATGCTTTAAATTGTATGTTGGGGAAACCCTCGCAGAGAGAAGTGACCTGTTCGGTTTGAGAACGTGTCGATGCGGTGTGTGAATCGTAATCTCAGCCTGTGTAGGAAAGCACAATTACCTACTGTCGTGGACGACCGATGCGTGGCTCCGTCAGCCCAAATTGGTGTTCGGCAATACTTTAAGAGCAAGCAATTTTTTGTAAGCTCTTAGGGTGAGTATTGCCGAAACTCTCTCAACATTCACCATCAGCCCAGAGTAAAACGAAGGCTGTGGAGAATGTTGAGAGAGTGAGAGCATTAAAAAAAATATTTTTATAAAATTAAATGGTGATGATATGAAATCTACTTTAGAAGATCTTGAATGGTTTGAAATGATGTTTATTGCAAATCATAGAGGTATAAAAACGCTAACATCTCAAATTAAAGAAGTTCGTAAAGAGTTAAAAGAAAAAGAAGCTTTAGTAGATCCTAAGGATGAATCTATTCAGAGTCTAAAATTGATTTTGAGTCATTTATTAGATTCCAGAAAATTTTTGAAAGAATATGAGCAAAAATTTGATCATATGCTGGGAATGCAAAGAATGTTTAGTGTTGATCTTGAACTTTTAAAAGATTTTTAGTCCTGGATTATTCGGGTATTGGAACTCTTATTTATACATTTACCAAAATTGATCAAAAAAAACGCTATTTTATAAAAATGGTGTTTTTTATTCTTTTTTAATCAAAGATAAACTTTTATGCTTTCCGCATAAAAGGTATATTTTGATTAGATAATGATCTACTACACAACAACGAAAACAGACTGTCTTCTCAGTCTTATGCAATGCATTTCGAATGGAAGGGCTAAGTTTTGGTTTTCTGATACTGTGCTTTTTTCAAAGTTCCATCATGTGCTTCCAAAATTAATTTTGAAGTATGGCCTCGATCTGACTGAATCTGAGCGTAAGAAAAAATCGGACTACGGGGAACCAGTATGGAGTCTGGTCATCAATTATGATCCAGCCAAAAGTGAGGTATTCCAGTTTTGGTTATTTACCACAGGCTACAGAGAAGCGCGAAGAAGTAAGCTGACGCTAAAAGAAATACTCGCCAAAAATTCGAGCATGGTACAGAAGCAAAAGTTGAATAGTCTTTTGACCACGAAAAAAGAAAAACTGTTGCGCTATGGGGATTATGTACTGGGACAATACATTGAGTTTAGTGATCTTAAGCCACAATTTTCTCGGGTTTATTATCATCCTGAACGCTTTGGCGTTATTTTTAATGTTTATGCCAAGCGTGTAAAAACTATTGATAGTAACCAAGATCTGGTTTATCGGGTGTTTAAGCCTTTTGATGCATCTGATGTCAGGCGTTTTTCCAGTATTCAACGTATTTTCGGCTTTGCTTTTTTAGAAAATGAACATACACGTTGGAATCAGGCATCCGTGAGTGCATTTTTACTGCAACGGTTTGGAATTAAATTTAACGATGACGTGAGCTATAACGAGCGGTTGAAAGAGCTAACTCGTGCATTACGCGGGGTTCGTAAAAAGCATTTGGAGTTTTTTCAACGATATTCTCAGAAGAAAATCCGTTTTACCTGGTATCTATCGCAAGAATTTATGCAGTCGGCAACGCGGGAGTTGAATAAAAAAATTGATTTAATTTCGACTGAACAGGCTGATCGTTTGAAAGAAGCCACTTTTAGATTGAGTTCTAAGGGAACTTTTCATGGTACACGTCATCAAATTGGCACGTTACAGGCTAAAATGAGATCGATATTAAATGCCCGAAATCCCGAGCAGAAGAAGCTGAATCAAATGTATTTTCCAAAAAACTTACACTATGTACGCTTCACTGCCAAGAAGGCTTGGAGTATGAAAGAGTTTGAAGTGGCTTGTCGAAATGCAGATCAGATTTATTTGAATAAACGGAATAAGCGAAAGCCTAAAGATCAACGATTAAGAAGAGACAGAAAAAAATGCTAAAGCTTTTTTTCTTAAATTTCGCATAAGAGATTTTATGTTAAATAAAGCCTTTTAACTGACTAAAACTTATGAAAAAATGTATTTTTAATTCTTAAAATATTAAGTATGCATTCTTTAGCTCCGTACACTATAAGAACTTATGATCAGCAATATTTTAGACTTCATAATACTTATCCTCCTTTAGATAAGATTTTAGGTCGATTAGATCTTTATACGATTTTTAAGGATTGTTTTACTGAGAAAGGTATAGACTTTCATATAGTTGAAGATGAAAAGAAAATTTACAGAATCGTTGATCTTCAAGTTGATGATAAAACTAGAATTATTAAAGGTTTTTTACAACAAGGAAACTACGGTCTTAGGTCTGATATTATAAATATTGACACAGGAAAAATAGATTATGCAAAGACAGAAAAAAATGCTGAATTAATTAATTACTATTTTTATCTAAAAATTCCTCTTTCATATAATGAAGGCTTTGCATTTTTTCAGTGCTATAAAAGTGTAAGTGCTAAAACACTGATTTTTAACATTCTATATAAATATTACAAAGAAAAAAGCGGACTAGTATTACAATTTAAATCATTAACAGATGATAAATCTTTTGATGAATGGAAACAGAAAGCACAGGTGAAAGAAATTAAACTGACTAAATTTACAGGTATCGATGATAAAGCTCAGAGAATCTCAAATTTAGGTCATCGAGAGAATATTGAAACAGTATTAATGATGAAGCCTAAAAAAGGTAATTTCGGCTTGTTAAAAAACTTTCTCACGCCTAATACAGATCAATTTAAAGCCGTAGAAGTGTGGGAAGAGGAATGTCAGCAAGTTAAGACAGTTGTTAGTTTAAATGGCAAAAGTAGGACTTTTACTGTCGGTAGGTAAGCGTCCGCTGAATCCCATACCAATTTTAATTCGATTTAGGTTTCCAGCAGTGTGGCAGTAACTCTTCAATCTGGGTCACTTTATGTGTCGGCAGCCTTTTCAGCACATCACTTAAATAGGCATACGGATCCAAGCCATTCAGCTTTGCTGACTGGATTAACGTCATGATGTTTGCCGCTCGCTGACCACTGCGCAGCGAACCTGCAAACAGCCAGTTCTTGCGCCCCAACGCCCAGGGACGCATCTGATTCTCGACCCAATTATTGCAAATAGGTAGATTGCCATCATCCAGATAGCGGCTTAAAGCTGGCCAACGCTTCAGAGTGTAATTGATGGCCTTGGCGGTGGGAGAACTCGATGGCACTGTCAGATGATGTTGGTTGAGCCATTCATATAGTTGTTGCATCACTGGTTGACTATGCTGTTGTCGGTATTCGCGGCGGTCTTCCGCTGTACCATCGGTCTTTTTCCTGAGCTCTGCTTCTATCGCATACAGTTTCTGAATCAGCACTAATGCCTGTTCAGCGACCTGACTTTTCCCAGTTACATGCAGTTCATGGAATTTACGACGTGCATGGGCCATGCAGCCCACCTCAATGACCTGGCCTGATTTAAAGC